>DATLLQ010000001.1:0-4212 GCA_035537775.1 Vicinamibacterales bacterium
ATAGGGTTGCTCCGCGTAGGTGGCGTCTTCGGTGAAGAGGGCGGCCGCCGCGTCGGCGTCGCGCTGGAGCCAGGCAGTGCGGTACGCGGCAAGCCATTCGGCAGGTGCCATCGGCATCGAGCGGAGACCGTAGCACCCACCCATCCGCGCGTCAACCGTTGCGCGCAGTGCCGGCTCAAACCGCCGTTGGCCAGTTCCGGAAATCGTCCCTAACAGCCAGCCAGCCAGCCTTCGCGCGCGTGGATCATGGAGCGCGCTTCGGCCAGGCAGGCTCTGCCTTCTCGTGTTCGGGCCGAGCCTTCGCTGAGACGCCACTTCGCGCAGCGCGACTAGTTGTGGCAACCGGATCGCAAAATCCGCAAACCTCGAGTGGCCAAGGAATCGTTTAATCCGCGTACTCGCTATCGCGCCTGGTCGGAATCCTTAGGAACACGCCGATTAATCGGGTTGGCGCGGATGGTGCGTCGAGACCTGCGGGAGGATCACCCGATGATCGATGGATTGAAGCTGACGTTCTCCGGTGCTGAACTGCGAACTTTGCTGGACGTGCGCATTCAGGAGCACGTGCAGCGGGCTGACTGGTGGAGGCGCGAGGAGACGCGCACGGAGGAAGACGCAACCGAGGACGCGCCGCTGCTGCCGTCACACATGTGCGAGAACGAGGCCCAACGGCATACCTGGCGTTCCAGCGTGCTCGCGTTCATTCGCGATCATGTCGAGGCCGACGAAACATACCGCCTCGATGCGGCCGCTCTTGAATTCGGCGAGTTGCTGCCTGCCATGCCTGGGTGGCTGGCGCAGGATGAGTACGAAAAGCAAACCGCCGTCGGGTTTGGCCTGGAGCGGTTGACGAAGACCGTCGATAGACTGGCCACGACGACAAGCGAGTTGCTTCACGGCGACGTCTCGGCGCAACCCGCCAAGACCGTGTCTGGCGGCGACGAGATCATCGAGGACAGAGACGAATTCGTCACGACGCGAGTCGATACGGGCGGCGGCCCCGAAGTGATCGCCATTCAACGAAAATAGGGCTGGCATGCGCGTGCTCTTCGTGAGCGGCGAGAATCCGCAAGCGGACGAAGAGCGCGCCTGAGGAATCCCTGCCTCCCAGCCAAGTTCGAGACCCGGGTCGCACTCCACGAGAACATCAATCGTTTCAAGCACTTCCGCCCTGGATTACCCGCGGTTCGATTGGGAACACAAGATTCTCAGCCCACCTCCGCGCGGCGCAGGACTCACAAATCTCACGCGCACGGACTTATGGCATCAGTCACCGGCAACGGTGGAGGCGGAGGAGTCATGGCATCTGTTCAACGCGCAACTGGCAAATGGGCTGGAGTCGCTCTTGCCTGCATTGTTGCCTTCAATCTCCACGCGCAGACGCGGGATCCCGTTCTCGACCGCATATCCAGCGCGGCGAAGGACACGTCTCAACTCGCTGACGCTCTCTTTCAGCTGACGGATGCGGCTGGTCCCCGAGTGGTCGGATCGCCCGCGCTTCGCCATGCCGAAGAGTGGCTTTCAGCGCGTCTGCGCGATTACGGTCTGAGCAACGTCAAACTCGAACGGAATCCACCAGTCAACGTCGGCGGCGGGCTGACACTGGACCCGCCGGCGTGGTCCTGGAGCCGGCTCACAGTCCAGCAGCTTGCGCCCTGGCAGCAGACGCTCATCGCGGTGCCGGTTATGTACTCGGCATCGACGAAGGGGCCTGTGTCCGGCGAAGTGACGATCGCTCCGTTGCCGCGCCCCAGCGCAGCGGACATCACCGCGTTCATCGAGCGTCATCGCGGCCGGTTGCGCGGGCGGTTTCTCCTCGTGGCGGATCGCGAGGCCGCGATTGCACCGCAGGAAGGGCCTGGGTTCCACCGGTATACGCCTGACGAGTTGCGGGCATTTGCGGCTGCGACATCCCCGCCGCCTGCCGCACCGCCGTCGCCCGCTCCCGCGGCACGCCCCGCCGCACCGCCCGCACCGGCTTCGCCACCGGCACTTCCGCCATCGCCCGGCGAGACGTTCAAGCAGTTCAGCCGGATCTTCGACTTCCTGCGCGCCGAAGGTGTGCTGGCGCTGATCAGTCCGGCGCGCCGGGGCAGCCAGGGCGGCACACTTATCGTCAACGGACCGCCAACGCCTCCGGGTCTGGCGAGCGCGCCACCGCCGATGGTTGATCTGTCACCCGAACACTTCAATCGACTGCTTCGTCTGACGAACCACAACGTGCCGGTCCGGCTCGAAGTGAATCTCGAATCGACGTTTCACGACCGCACGGGCACGCAGAACGTTCTTGGCGATATCCGCGGGACCGGCCGCCCGGATGAAGTTGTCCTCGTCGGCGCACACCTCGATTCATGGCATGGCGCCACAGGCGCCACCGACAACGCGATTGGCGTTGCCACGGTTCTGGAGGCCGTTCGAATCCTGACCGCGTCGCGGGTCCCCCTTCGGCGATCCGTTCGCGTGGCGTTCTGGCAGGGCGAAGAATTGTTCAATCTCGCCGGATCCCGCGGCTACATTCAGCGATACCTCTTCGACGAGCGAGGTACGCCCACGGACTCCCACCGCCTGCTGTCGGCGTACCTGAATCTCGACTACGGCAGCGGCCGGATCCGTGGCATCTACCTGCAGGGCAACGACGCCCTCAAACCGGTGTTCGACCGATGGCTCGCGGACATCGGAGACGGCACGCTTGTCGCGAGCCTGCGGACTGCGTTGGGGTCGGACCAGGCGGCGTTCGAAGGCGCCGGCATTCCCGGCCTGTCGTTCATTCAAGATCCACTGAACTACGAGCAGCGAACTCATCACACGAACATGGACGAGCCCGACTACGTCGTCTTGGACGACGCACGTGCATCGGCGGTGGCGCTGGCGAGCGTCATTTACCGGCTGGCCAACGCCGACATGCTGCTGCCGCGCAAACGCGTTCAATAGGAGCCGTTATGGATATCCGTATCGATCTCGCTGGTGATGCCGCGGCCGGCATCGCGATTCCCTTCGCGATCCTGCTCCTGGGCTGGATCGTCACGGTCGCCGGCCGCATTCGCATCGCCCGAAGACAGGCGGAGGTCTGGGGCCGTCTGGTCGACAAGCTGGATCCGACGAGCGTTGGCACGCTGTTCGGGTCAGGAAACGGGCGCACACTCGAGGCGCTGCTGAGCGGTCCCGAACGTCCCCACGCACGGATCATCGTCGCGGCTCAGGCGGCTGTCGTTCTGCTGCCGGTGGGCGTGGTGCTACTCGGTTACGCGCTCATCACGCCCGGCGTGTCCAGACTTGGCGCGGCAGTGACGGTGGCGCTTGCCGTCGGCCTCGGCGGCGCGGCGGCAATCGGATATTGGCTCTCGAACCGATGGGGGCTACTGACACGGACTGATGCGGGCGAAGCGCCGTAGGCCGAATGACAGACGAGGATTTCTGTGCGCTCTACGAGGCGCACGCTCGTCGCCTCTGGGCGTACGTGACGCGCGCCATACGAGATGGCGCAGCCGCGGAGGACATCGTCCAGGAAGCATTCGCCAGAGTCTTTCGGGCAAAAGCGATGGAGACGGAGGACGAGGAACACCGACGCCGGTATCTGTACACAGTGGCTACCAACTTGATCCGACGCCGGTATCGCGGTCTCGTGGAGGTGCCGTTCGAAGAGCGGGCGGGGCACTCGCCGACATCGTCACCGGAAAACGCAATGGCCGTGACGCAGGCGCTGAGCGGCTTGACTCGAATCGAACGCCAGACGCTGTGGCTGGCTTACGTCGAGGGATGGTCGTGGCGTGAAGTCGGGCGGCTGCTCGGGTATCGAGAGGGCAGCATTCGTCAGGTTGGCGTCCGCGCGCGCCGACGTTTTCGCGAGTTGTTCGGAGAGTCGAGACCGTGATGACTGACGACGAACGTGAGCTGAGATTGTCCTTGAAGGCGGATGCCGAGAGCCTGGTTCGAGCCGCGGACCTCCCCTCGGCGCAGCAGGCGCTCTGGCGCGCGAAGGTGAGCCGTCTTCGCGACCGCCGATCACGCGTCGCGCACATCGTCACGTACCTCCACTGCGCTGCGGCAGGACTGGTGGCCGCTGTTCTCATCGCGTTCGCCTGGCGCAACGTGACGGCGGCGCCCGCTGCCGACCACCCGATGACAGTCGCGACAGTGGGAATAACAGCGGTGCTGGCGATAGGGGTACTCGCACTGCCGGCGTTCTTGGCCCGGCCTTCACGACGATAAGGA
>DATLLQ010000002.1:0-15205 GCA_035537775.1 Vicinamibacterales bacterium
GGGGCGGCCAGCTATTCCGGCCGTCTTGCGCGCGCGTTGACGGGCGATCCCGTGAACACGACGTCCAATGAAGGGATGACCGCACTGCACGTGGCTGTACGATCGCGCAACGCGAGCCTGGTGCGCTACCTGCTGGACAAGAATGCGCGCACGGACATCAAGGATGCGTCGGGCCGGACGCCGCTCGACGTGCTCAATGGCGTGCCGGCGTATCAACCTGCTGTGTTCGCCGACGCGGATGGCCTCGTGCCGCCCAATCCGAATGCCGCTCCGGCGACCCCGGCGGCCGCCGCCGGCCGCGGTGCCGGCAACCCTGCGGCGGTCGAGGAGATTCGGGCCCTGCTGACGGCAGTGCGCTGAACCGCGCTCAGCGCGAGGCGAGTAGGTCGTTCCAGATTCCCGGAAGGTTCGCCGGCTACGGCATGGCGAATCAATCTCTGGGCGCGACTCGGCGAGGGCGACCGCGCGTACCAGATCCTGACGTTCCTGCTCGGTCCGGAGCGAACGTATCCGAACATGTTCGACGCGCACCCGCCGTTCCAGATCGACGGCAACTTCGGAGGCACGTCCGGAATGGCGGAGATGCTGGTGCAGGAGGACGCCGGAGAAATCCGTCTGCTGCCGGCGCTCCCATCGGCGTGGCCGACGGGACGCGTCACCGGACTGAGAGCGCGCGACGGCTTCGAAATCGATCTGTCGTGGAAGAGTGGCAGGATCGAACGCGTCACGGTGCGCTCGTTGCTCGGCCAGCCGCTGCGGCTGCGGCGCGCCGATTCAGAGCGTGTCGTCGCGCGCACGACGCGCGGGTCAGTGCTCGTGTTCGCCGGTGACGATCTCCGGCCGGTATCCGAATAGCTCGCGCCTGCTACAGCGCGCGGATCCTGATGTTGTTCAGTCAGCGGGACTCGGGTTGACCTCATGCCGCCTGGACCGAATACGCCACCCCTCCGCCGTCTTCACGTATTCGTCGTGATAGATGCCGAGTTGGCCGGCCGTGTCGGCGTTGAGGTAGCGGCCCTTGTTCGCAGGGTAGATCGCGTATGACTTTCCCCGGGCCCCGTCAGCGGCTGGCTCGATGACGAGGCTTTCCGCGAGGTGGAGGATGTAGGAGCTTGGGGGTGACCTCCGTGAGGCGCAATCGGGGCCGCCCGCAAGCGCAATGAGTTCGTTGCGTGTGCGCCTGACTGACGTCTTGCCGTCGCCCTGGTCGATGACGAACTGCCCGCCTTCGACGAACAGGTCGGCGAAGGCGCGGCCGCCGCTCGTGCAGTAGTCGAGGGCGAAGTTGAGGCGGTTCACCAGTTGCTGGATTTCGATGTAGTCCATCGCCGTGAGCGTCGTGGTCTGCTGCGCCACCGCCCGATCCGGAAGTACAGACAGGACTGCCAGGCAGCAGACACGTGGGACGATTCCGCACCGCTTCGACTGCATCACTCACGCTCCTTCACGATACAGAGCTATCGTGACCGCGGCAACGGCGCGCGGCCGGTCGGCCTGGGTAGAACGCCCTTCCCGTGCGTCGTGGAGCCCTTCACCGAATCACAGTGCTTCCCCGGCGCCGGCGGCGTGTCGTTCGGGCACTTGAACAGACCGCTCTCACCGCGGCCTCCTCCGGGGAACCCGTTGCGCAGCGGGTGCAGGCCGACGCTGATGATGGTGCCGCGCGGGAACCCGTTGACCGTCACACCGTCGCGGGCGACCACCGACGCGGCGGCCAGCTCGAGGGCCCAGACGATGGGCTCGCCCTTGCCGTCTCGCAGCACCTGATCGCGGGACTCGTTGAGCGGCGCAAAGAAGATCTGCAGGTGATTCGGGTTGGGATCGACCCGCGTGACGACGCCGCTCATCACGTAGGTCTTGTTGAGATCGTACATCGCAAAGGAGTGGTGCGCCCGCACGCCGACGGACGACGCGCAGCTTACGGCCACGGCCACGACCGCCGCAACGCGGTTGATGAGGGCATGCCTCGTCATCGTCTTCTCCATGAACCGGGACTCACACACCAAACCGGCCGGTTGCCGGCTTTGGCCGCTCCATTCCCTTCTCGTGATAGCGCTCCCAGATCTGCGCCCAGGGGCGGCCGAAGATGTCGGGCGTCGTGTACTCGAACGTCTGTCCGGGCGACATCGGCGTGGCGTGGCCGTCCACCGCGAAGCTCTGGGGGATGCATTCCATGATCGGGAACGGCTCGGCGCCGGTGGTGCCGCCGAGCCTGTCGAGGTTCTGCACGATTCGCAGCGGTTGCGCGAACGCCTCCGGGTCGTAGAGCACCACCTCCTGCTTCAGACCGATCAGACGGTTCCCCTCCGTGCGTGGCGTGTAGACCTCGATCGACTGGAGCCGGTTGCTGAACTCGAACCCGCCATGTGAGATCCAGCCCTGAATGTTCGATGTCCAGGTGATCAACGCATCGCCGTCCCAGAAACCGACTGTCTCGCCGAGCCACTGCGGGACGTCGGGCCCGAGCCTGGGAACGACTCCCTCCTCATTGAACTCGCGGCCGATGTGGATCTGCGAGACGAGCGTTTTGGCGGCATTGCGGATGTCGAGCACGAGCTCCGGTGTCATGACCAGATTCACGCGCGCGCCGCCGTACTGGGCAAACCGTCGCATGAACCCTTCGGGCCAGCAGTACGAGCCCGGCCACTGTGCCGCGTTGCTGCCCGAGTAGTGATACATCTGCTGAACGAACCGCTGCTGGTACTCCGGCGTCAGCAGCGACAGATAGGTGGGCACCTGGAGAATCGCGCCGTGGAACCAGGTAGCGGTTTTCGCCCGCTGACGCAGGTAGCGGCCGGTCCACGCGGGCAGTGTCGCCGCCGTGTGGATCGTCGGTCCGCCGCGGCCGCGAGCGTCCTGCATCAGCGCCGCGTAGTGGTCCCTCGCGGTGGTGAACCGGTACGGGCTGACGATCTCCTCACGCGGATAGTCGCGATCGCAGAACCCCCAGGCCGCCGTGCGCGGCGGATCGTCACCGATGAGAGGCACCTCGTACGCGCCCCAGATCTGCTCGAGGCCGACGGGGGAGTTACACCGGTAATAGCGCCTGTCCGTCCACAGGGCGCGATCCTTGTAGAAATCCTTCGTCGTGAAGATGTCGATCGGCAGCGCCGCCACTCCCGCCGGCGTCGCACCGTCCCTGGCCGCGTAGATCGGCATGTTGTCCGGCGGGATTCCCGCGCCGGTGAACATGCCCTTGCCCTCGGAGCCGACGATGACGCTGGCCTGGATCGGATCGCGCGCCCCGCGGGCATTGCTGCGTTGCGCGGACTCGGGTGGTGTCGCGGTGGTGCAGGCGGTTGCCAGCACAACGCCAAGCATCGCAGTCCGGGGCGATCGGACCGGACTTCTCATTGTGGTGCCCAGAACGGTTCGCCGGCTTTGACGAGCCGCACCGGCACTTCGGTGACGAAGCCCCTGATCCACTGCGCCATTTCCAGCATGCCGGCCTCCTCGGAGACGGCGTGGCCGAGCATGATCCAGCCTTTCGGAATTCCCAGCGCGGCCGCGTCGAGCACGTACTCAGGGTTGTCGAATCCGCCGTCAACCTCCTGCTGTTCGCCGCTGATCACGACGTCGACCGCCGCATCGTTCACTGACGGCGTGGCATAGCCCACGCCAAGCTGGATGCGGCTGACCCTGGCGTTCGGATCGCCGGCCACGCGCAGCGCCCGTGCGCCGACACGCTTCTTCACGTCCGCCGCCAGCCGGCCCAGCGTCGTTTCGGGAATCGTGAATCGGTGCGAGCCGGGCGCAGTCTCGTGCTTGGCGTCCAGCCCGAGCTCACGTGCGCTGCCGATATACAGGAAGTCCGGACGCTGATCGTGCATGTGGTCGTGCATTCGGAAGACCACGACATTGTTCCTGGTCAGGAAATCGATCTTCTGCGTGTAGAGCGGGTCGCCCTTGACGACCGCGACGTCGTCGCGGTCGTTCCAGAAGGTGACTTCGTGCGGAACGATCATGTTCAACCCTTCCGCGACCGCACGCCGGATCACGTCGAAGCTCGCGAACGCGGTCGTGGCGATCCCTGTCACCGGTGTCGCCGGCCCCCCGGCTTTGAACGTGTCGCGATACGTCGCTTCGCGCCACGGCACGCCGACGTTCTTGCGGATCCGTTCGACGACGTCGCCGGCCGTCATGCAGGCCTCCAGTAGGGATCGCCAACGGGCATCCAGCGGCAGCGGACGTCGGGCACGATTGTTTCCAGCCACTGCGCGCAGGCTCTCATACCAGGATCCTCGGACAGCGTACGCCCGAGGAGAATCAGCGCGCGGGGGAGACCCTCGGATACCGTGTCACGCGCGTACTCGGAAGATTCCCACTCGCGTATCTCGCCGGCGATGAGCGCATCGACCTGGGGCAGCAGGTTGAGCGTCATCTGGATCGGCGCGCTGCCGGGCAGAAATCCGATCGTGCGCACTCGCATCCGCCCCTGGCCGACGACGCGCATGCCGCCGCGCGCCTTGAGCTTGCGGTTGACGTCCTCGACGAGCCTGTCGAGCGTGATCGAGGGGACGGTGACTGTCAGCGGATCCCCGGTCGCGCGGTACTTCGTCCACTCGAGCGCGTCCATCAAACCGGTGGTGAACGGGTTCGGCGTACGAAGGCGCCAGTGGTCGCTGAAGCGCCAGACGACCAGTTTGTTCGTCTTGATGAATTCGTTCTTCGCCACGAATACCGGGTCGGGAGAGGGTGGCGCCGCCGCCCGGCCGCGTCCGGCTGGAGGCGTCGGCAGGTCGGCTCTCGAATAAAACGTTGGTCCGCTCGTGATGATCATGTTCGCCCCGGCTTGAACCGCGCGTCGCATCACATCGATCGTGGCCAACGAGGTTGTCGCGATGCCGGTGACGACCGTTGCGGGATCGCCGGCCTTGAACGTGTCGGCCGTGTCGGGCCGCCACTCGACGCCGACAGACTTTCGGATGCGGTCGACGATGTCCTGGGCGGTCGTTGCAGCGGCATGAGCTCGGGTCGGATCGAGCACCAACGGCACCCCGACGGCACCTGCGGCGCCGAGTCTGACGAAGTCACGTCGCGAAACGCCAGTCATGATGCGCCTCCGGTCTCTTTGAGTCCCAGCACAGAGAGCCACGACACCGTCGCCATGATGGTGATGTACACGCCCACCGCAGTCGACGAGCCCGACATGTCATAGAGGGCGGCGGCGAGGAAAGGCGCGGGGGCGCCACCGAGGATCGTGCCGAGCGTATTGCTCAGGGAGGCGCCGCTGTAGCGGAGCGACGCCGGAAACAGTTCCGCGAACACAGCGGGCTGCGTGCCGATGTAGGCGCCCTGCAGGACCAGCATGACGCACAATGCGACCCAGATAAGGGGAATGGAGCGGGTATCGAGTAGCGGGAAGAACACTGCCGACCAGGCCACGAGCGCACCGTTGCCCCACAGCATGAGCCGTCGGCGGCCGACCCGGTCGGACCACCGCGCGAACGCGACGACCGATGCCCCGAACAGGACCGCCGCGACGAGCAACGGCGTCAGTATGGCCGGCAACGAGAGGCCGAGCACGCGCGTTGCGTACGACACGTAGTAGACGAGACCGATGTAGCCGAGGGCGCTGATTCCGGTGTAGCTGCCGGCCGCGAGCAGGACCGTTGTCGCGCTGTTCCTGAGCACGTCGATCACGGGAGCGCGACTCGTGTGACCGCGACGGCGAACCTCCGCGAACGCAGGGCTCTCGCCCAGACCCATGCGGATGAACAGTCCGACGCCGATCAGGACGGCGCTGGCGAGGAACGGTACGCGCCACCCCCATGCCAGAAAGGCCGCGGGATCAACGAGCACGGACGAGGCGAGGAACACCGCGTTCGACAGGACGATTCCGATCGGCAACCCGAGGGCGACGACACTGCCATAGAAGCCGCGTCGTGCGTGCGGTGCGTGCTCGACGGACATCAGCACGGCTCCTCCCCATTCGCCGCCGAGCGCAAACCCCTGCACCAGCCGGAGCACAATCAGCAGGGCCGGTGCCCAGACGCCAATTTGAGAGTAGTCGGGCAGCAGGCCGATGCCGAGCGTCGAGAAGCCCATCAGCAGCAACGACCAGACGAGCATCGACTTCCGGCCGACGCGATCGCCGAAGTGCCCCATGACGATCCCGCCAATCGGACGGGCGATGAACCCTACGCCGAATGTGGCAAATGATGCGAGGGTGGCGGCGACAGGCGAGATTTGTGGAAAGAACCGCGGGCCGAACACGGTGGCTGCGGCAGTGCCGTAGATGAAGAAGTCGTACCACTCGATGGTGGTACCGATGGCGCTGGCGACGGCAACACGTCGCGCGTCATGAACCGGCGCGGGCGCGACGACGCCGGGTGCACCGGCGCCGCTGCCGCCGTCGACCATTTATGCCGTTCTCATCTGAAGCGCGTCATCTGAAGAGCCGGGCGGAGAAGTGATACAGGTTGTTCTTCCAGACAACGAAGTCGTGCACACCGCCAAGGTCAATCTGCCAGACATGCGGCACGTTCTGGTCGTCGAGATACTTGTGCACGTTTTCGCTGATGTTGAACAGCGTATCCTTGTCGCCGCACCCGACCCAGAGCAGTTTCAGCTGCTTCTTCGTCGCCGCGGCGTCGGGTACGAGTTGTGCCGGCTGTGCGGTGTTCGGCGCGGATGAGAAACCGCCTACCCACGCGAACGCGTTGAGGTTGGCCAGGCCAAAGTTCAGCGACTGTCCGCCACCCATCGACAATCCGGCGAGCGCCCGATGCTCGCGATCCGCCTGCACCGAATAGCGCGATTCGATGAAGGGAATGAGATCGCCAATCAGTTCCTTCTCGAACGCGGCGTACGCCGTAAACTCCACGCCCATCCCGGCGCCGCCCCGTCCACCGCGGCCGCCACCTGCCGGCGCCGCGGCCCCGGCCTGGGCGCCGCCCTGAGGTGCCGCTGCGGCAGCCGGCGCTGCCCCAGACTGTGCCTGACCTGCCGGAGGCGCGCCCCCGCCCGCGCGCCCGCCGCGTCCACCGAACATCGTCGACGGCTCATTGGAGGCGCGGCCGTTCGGCATGACGATGATCATCGGCACGGCTTTGTTGTCGGCGATCAAGTTGTCCAGGATGCTGTCGGTGTTGCCGAACTGAGTCCAGTGGTTCTCGTTGCCGCCGATGCCGTGCAACAGATAGAGCACGGGGTATCTGCGGGCGGCCGAATAGCCCGGGGGCAGATAGACCACCGCCGGACGCTTGTTGCCGGTGACCTTCGAGTCGTACTCGATGCGTTCGACGCGGCCGGCCTGAATGCCCGGCTTGCGGACGTCGAAGCCCTCGGGTGCCTTGAGCGACACCGGCGCGGTCTGCGCGATCAGCGTCGCGACACCGAGCGCCGAGCACCAGATCGCTGCGACCGACAGGGACAGTAGTCGTGTTCTTCGTGTTGCCATGTTCACGTCTCCTCGATCATCAGTGCCAGTGATACACGCGTTACTGCGAACAACGATAGGAGGAGGCCGCATTGGCGGGCCCGCTCACATACCGTGGATACGCCGGATATGAACAGAGCGGCAGGCTGCGTTCGCCGGCCGTGACCACCACCGACATGGGCGGTGCGCTCCCACGTTCCACCCAGTCGAACAGCAGCGCATTGCGATCATATTGATTCGGAATCGGCGCGGGCGTGATCGATTTTCCGGTGCCATCGACGGTGTAGCTGGTGCCGCTGAGGCCGTGGCCCGTCTGCGGCATGACGAACAGGCGGGCGAATCGATCGACCGTGCGGCGGCCCATCTTGTCCAGCACAGCCTCGTAATAATCGAGCTGCGCGCCCGGTGAGGCCAGTGTGTCGTTGGTGCCAATCGTGACGATCATCTTGCCGCCGCGCTTCTCGAACGCACGCAGGTCAGGATTTGTCGAGTCCAGGATACCCGAGAGGTCCTCGCGCCTCCGGTTGAGCGCGCCGCCCTCGACGTAGTCAAGCGGATTGGCAGTCAGGTTCTTCATGAGGAACCCGGTGACGCCGAGCACGCCGAGATGCGAATGATTCGGCGAGGTCTCGGCGGCGCCTTCCTGCCCTTTGAAACGTGTCGGCACGATGAGGCCGCTGCCCGACGGATCGGTGTTGGGCACCCACATGCCGAACGTCTTCGTTCCGTGTGCGAGCGGCGTGGCGAAGGGGTAGCGGGAATAGGTGAACTCGAGCGTCGCCATCTGCCCATCGGTGAGACAGGCGTTGGCGGTGGTGTCGGCCGGATTCGGATCGATGTTGCCGGGGCAGCGCTTCGCCACCCAGGGGTGACGTCCACGCTTGCCCTGCGTGACGTCGAAGATCGCGCGGCACGCCATGTAGTTGTTGATGATGCCGTCGGCAAGGCCGTCGAGCGTGTCGCACTGGCGCATGAACTCGCCGCGAATGGCGTTGACCTTCGCCGCGGTGACAAAGTTGGCGAGCGGCTTCTCCTTGATGCGAATCAGCTCGGGAGCGAGCATCAGCGTGGAGAAGCTGACGATTGGCACGTTCGCGGCGATGCCGTCGTAATCGGCGGGGTACCGCTGCGCGACGGTCAGCGCTTCACGTCCTCCCTGCGACGATCCGATGTAGTAGTTGAACTGGGGCCGGGCGCCGTAGAGACGTTCGATGATGACGAACGCGGCGTCATGCGTCTTCTTCATCTGCATGTAGCCGAGATTGGCGATCGCCTCGTCGTTGAGTCCCCAGTCGTCGGCTGCCGGAGCGGGTCCGCCGGCACGTGGCGCCCCGGCACGACCGCCGCCGCGGCCGAATCCTGCCTGATGTCCGGAATCGCTGCCGTAGGTCACGATGCCGCGTGTGAGCATTGATGGCGAGCCAGGTCCAGCGCCGCCGGTCAGATTCGGAATGGTGCCGTTCATGCCGCCGCCGCCGAGCTGCACCGCACGGCGGCTCCACTGCGCCGGCAACGCCACCGCAAAGTTGATTGGCCGCGCCGTTGGGGCGGTGTCGACCGGCTCGATCACCCCCTCGACGCGGCAGTAACCAGGGCTGGTGGCAGTCGCGGCTGTCCAGGTGGGCGCTGCCAGCGTCACACGTCGCACAGGCTCGCCGATCCTTTCGACCGGCACGTCGCTGCCAAGCTTCGCGCTCGTGCACGTGTCACTGGTGATGCTGATCTCATTGGCGGCTGGTGCCGACGCCTGGGGGCCCGCCGCCGCGTAGGCGGTGGCGAGGCCGATCAGGCTGGCTGCAGCGGTCCACCCAAAAAACGCCTGTCGTTGACGCGGCTGCATGACGGATGCTCCCGTTCCTGAGAAAGGTGTCGACTGTTCGACAGCACCGGATAGTAATGGGGCCTTACAGAGGGGCGCAAGCAGATTCCCAGGGCCGCGGCTACCGGCCGTAGAGGAGTTTGTGGAGGAGGTCCCGCAGCGCCCGCCGCTCAGCGGGCGTCAGGTGCCCGCCCGCGACCTTCTCGTGTTCGACGATGCGCCGGCGAAGCGTGCGCAGCATCCGCTCGCCTCGGGGTGACAACGCCAGTGCGTAGCTCCGCGCGTCTCCGCGAGCGTCCGTTCTCACGACGAAGCCGGCTTCGATCGCACGCACCACCGTGCTGCCGATCGTGGCCCGTTCCAGGCCAATCAAACGGGCCAGCCTGGCCTGGCTGATGCCCGGATGCTCCGCCAGCATGGTGATCACGCCGATGATCGCTGGCGTCACTTGTCCGCGGCCGACTTTGCGGCTGAAGGTGGACATCACCTTGTGGTAGGCGACGTGGAGATACAGGCCGAGCACCGGCTCGCCCTGCGGACTGAGCTGCGCATCGATCACGGCCGCCGGCGTCGGCGCCTGCCGGCGATCGCGGACACGCGGACGCGGCCGGTTCGCTGGCGGCGTGTCACGCGGACGAAGGGGGCGACGCATGCGGTGCTGATATCCTAGCTGGTCCATGGATCGTCGACCTGTCCTCGTTGCCGGGGGCGGCATCGGAGGATTGAGCGTCGCGCTGACCCTGCATCAAATCGGGGTCCCCTGCATCGTGCTGGAATCAGTGCGGCACCTCCAGCCGCTCGGCGTCGGCATCAACCTGCAACCCAACGCCGTGCGAGAGCTGTACGAGCTCGGGTTCGCGCCGGAGCAGCTGGACGCCATCGGGCTGCAGACCAGGGAATTCGTGCTGGTCGGACTGAACGGCAAAGAGGTCTACTCCGAGCCGCGCGGCATGCGCGCAGGCTACAAGTGGCCGCAATATTCGGTGCACCGCGGCGGCCTGCAGATGCTCCTCTACGACGCGGTCGTCGAGCGTCTCGGGACTGGCGCTGTTCGAACGGGCGTGGAGGTCACGGGCTACGGCCACGATGCCGAGCGCACTGGCGTCCGGGCGTTGGTCGAGACGCGTGATGGCAAACGCCTCGAAATCGAGGGGGCGCTGCTGATCGGCGCCGATGGTCTGCATTCGGCGGTGCGTGCGCAGATGCACCCCGATCAGCCGCCGATTCAGTGGGGCGGCGCGATCATGTGGCGCGGCATCACACCGGGCGTGCCGATCCGGACCGGCGCCTCGTTCGTCGGTCTCGGCACCCACCGCCATCGCGTCGTCTTCTACCCGATCGCGAGACCAGACCCGGTGACCGGGCTCGCGCCGATCAACTGGATTGCCGAGATCACCGTCGACAACTCGGGCGGATGGACGACCGGCGACTGGAACCGCCGCGTGGACGTCGCGTCGTTCATTCATCATTTCGAGGGCTGGAACTACGACTGGTTGGACGTTCCGGCGATGCTCCGCGGCGCCGATGCGATCTTCGAATATCCAATGATCGATCGCGACCCCGTCCCCACGTGGGTGGATGGCCGTGTCGCGCTGCTGGGCGATGCCGCGCACGTGATGTACCCGACGGGATCGAACGGAGCGAGCCAGGCGATCGTGGATGCGCGTGTGCTGGGCGCGGCCATGCTCGAGCACGGCGTGACGGCAGCGGCGCTGCAGGCGTACGACACGCGACTGTGCGCCGAGATCTCAGCGGTGGTGCTGCGGAATCGTGGGGCTGGACCGTTCGGCCTTCTCAATCTGCTCGATGAGCGCTGCGGCGGCGTGTTCGACGATATCGACGCAGTCATTCCCGCTGCGGAGCGGGAGGCGTTCATGGGTCGATACAGGACCGCCGCCGGTTTCGCCATGGAAACGCTCAACAGCTCGCCGCCGATCATCCGTTCAGGTGCTAGGGTCCGTGGGGACTGAGCGATGCTGCAGCACTATGTCTTCCTGAAGTATCGCGAGGGGACGACTGAAGGGCACATCCTTGCCTTCTGTGAACGCATGTGGGCGCTCAGCGGCGCGCTCGGTGAAATCCAGCGTCTCGAGATCGGGCGGGACGAGCTTCACGATGCGCGCAGCTGGGACCTGGTGCTCATCATGGAGTTCGCGTCGGCCGAGGCGCTGCGGGCCTATCAGCGCCATCCCGATCACCTGGCGGTCATGACCTTCAACGATCCATTCGTGGCGAACGTGGCTTCGGTGGACTTCAACGCGGCAGGCCGGACCCGAACCGAGTGGCAAGCCTACAAAAAGCCGCTGACACGCGTGGGGCTGACCACATGGCGATCCTTCAGCCGTTCCTGCAAGCGCTGGCGCAGATCATGGGCGGGTGAGGAGTGATCTCCGCGCATGATCCGTTCGGTACCTTGGCGGAGCAGTATGCTTCCGGCCGTCCTGGCTATCCTGTCGACCTGTTCACGGCTCTACGAGACCGTACTGCTACCCTTGAATTCGGAACGGCGTCTGCGATTCTCGATATCGGAGCCGGTACTGGCATCGCCACCAGGATGCTGCGTGCGGCGTTCGACGCCGCAATACTCGTCGCCGCGGTGGAGCCGAGCGCAACGATGATTGACGCGGCGCGGCGAACGACGCCGCCGGCGTCCGAAATCTCCTGGGTTCGCGGCTCCGCTGAGTCGCTCCCATTCACAACGTCTTGCGCACAAGTTGTGCTCGCTGCGCAGGCAGTCCAGTGGTTCGATCGGCCAGCGTTTTATACGGAAGCCGTGAGGGTCCTGCGACCGGGCGGCATCCTCGTGGTTCTGCAGAACAACCGGGAATGGCAGCGCAGCGAATTCCTTAACGCGTATGAGACTCTGCTCGAGCAGTACAGTCCAGGGTACTCGCGGTTTTACCGGAGCTTCGACGTTCTCGCCGAGTTTCGACAGATGAGTGGTCTCACCCCACCTGAAAGGCTTGAGTGTCGATGGGTACGCACTGTCACAAATAGCGAGTTCGTAGGCTTGAGTCTCTCCTCAACAAAGATGAAAGCGGCCATTGATCACGTGGGATCTGAGCTAATGCGGGCGGAACTGGATCGGCTCATCAGCTCTCACGCGAACGCAGGAAATGAAGTCGCGATCCCATACGTGAGCGAACTGTTCATAGGGCGTCGCAGCGACCACTGTTCGTAGCTAGACGTCCATGAACGCGACGCGCGCGAATGGATCGTTGTTGAACGCTGTGACCTCACGGCTTCTCGCTGATCGAGTCGATGACTAGCACCGGCACCAGAAGCTTGGTGTCTTCAAGCCTGATACCGAGCTGCCGCCTGACGGCGTCCTGCAGTGAGAGCGCCCCTGTCGGATCGAGGGCTGCACCGGTGTTGGTTGCGCCTGCCTCGGGCTGCGGCCCCTGCACCTGCTCGACAACTGAAAACCCAGCCGAATCCTGCAGCGCGTTTTAGCCTCGTTGGCCCCTACGGCGCCGTGTCGGGTGGAGCATCCGGTGGTCAAAAGCCGTATCCGATGCTGAAGCCGACGAGCAGCCGACTGGACGGCGCGGAGGACTTGCCGATTCGCACGAGCGGTCCACCTCGAAGGCCGATATTGGCCACCATGATCTCTCCCTCGACCCCCACATACGTCTGATGCGGATCGCCACGCCGCGGTCGGCCGGTCGTGCGCAAGCAGGTAACATGAAGGGCCGTACCGGCCATGATGTTGTCGCCGAAGGAGCCGAAGCCGACTCCTGCCAGGAACCCGCCACGGCCGGCGGTGGCCGTCAGCACCGTGCGGTCGAAGATGCGCGAACGCGGCTGGAACGCGACACCGCCTGCCCACCCTTGAATACGGCTATGTCGAATGGTGGGCCAAAAGAGCGGTTCATCCTCGGCCGCGCCCGCCGGCGCGGCACAAATCAGAAAGAGCACACAAGCAACTCGCCAGGTTTTCGCCATGACAGCATCGTGGCTCGGCGAGGGCGGCGAGTCCTGAATGGTGGCTGAGAAACGCTGAATGCGTCGCTCGAGAGATGACGGGTTCCAGTCCGCCCGACGTTGTATCTTTAGGTCCTAATTTTTTGACTCTGGAGTTCTGCACATGATTCGACGGTCAACTTTTGCCGCCCTGCTCCTCGCCGCGGCCACGCCCGCGCTCGCGCACCATGGATTCGGCACATTCGAGATGCAGAAGACCGTGTCGTACACCAAGGCCAAGCTGACACGAGTCGAGTTCCTGAACCCGCACGGGTGGCTCTATTTCGAGACCACCGAAAACGGCAAGGTGATGAAGCACCGCTGCGAACTGCGCTCAGCGCACGTGTTGCGGCGCTCCGGCTGGTCGCCCGAGTTGTTCAAGTCGGGCGAGATCGTGGACATCACCGCCTCGCCTGACCGCGCTGATGTGGCGTCGTGCTATCTGCAGACGATTGTCTTCGCCAACGGCTCGCGGATGGATCGCTATGGCCAGTACGTGAAGGCAGGAGGCTCCGTCAAGGAGGTTCGGGGCCAGGCGAACGCGGTGAACACGCTGAATCGGCCGGCTCGTCGGCCGAGCGGTGAGCCGAACATCAGCGGCGACTGGGCCCCCGAGCAGGTCGTGATGAGGGACCCGCGGGGCGTCGGCGGTAGTCTCCAGCGTCTCAGCACGATCGGTGAGCGGCCGGATGATGCGCCCGCCCAGGCGCGTGCAGGCGGCGCGGCGGCGCCGGCAGCGGGTCGTGGCGGCGCGGCAGCAGGCGGCGGTCGGGGACGCGGCGCGGCCGGGCCGCGCATGTTCAACGGCGCTGAGCTCACCGAACGGGCGATCAAGGAAGCGGACGCCATGACGCAAGCGGACAACCCGCGCTTCAAATGCCAGACGACGAGCATCATCTTCGACTGGACGTTCGACGGCCCTGTCAACCGAATCACGCAGAATCGGGACACCATCGTGATCGAGTACGGGCAGATGAATCTGAAGCGAACTGTGTACATGAACATGAAGCAGCGTCCGGCCAACATCAAACCGACACGTGCCGGACATTCGATCGGCCGCTGGGACGGCGACACGCTCGTCGTAGACACGGTCGGTTTCCTGCCCGGTGTGTTGAACGGAAATACGCGCCACGGCGACAAGCTGCACGTCGTCGAACGCTTCACCCTCGATCCGAAGACATGGCAGCTGTCGCGGACGTGGGAGGCGGAGGATCCCGACTACCTGAAGAGCAAGGCCAGCAGCACGACCGAAGTGCCGGTAATGCCTGCTGACGCGCCGTACGCGAAAGACGAGTGCAAGGAACAGAAGGATGTGGACTACTCCAAGGAGCAGGCGCAGCGACGGTGAGAGGCTGCGATATCATCCCCGTGGGTTACTTCTCGGAGGTTCTGTCATGAGACGTCTGTCCGCCGCAATCGGGTTTGCCGCAACCGCCTTCTTTGTCGCACCCGTGCTCGCCCACCACAGCATGTCGATGTTCGACAACTCCAAGGAGGTTCTGATCAAGGGGACGGTCGCACGTCTCGACTGGAAGAACCCGCACATCTACCTGATCGTCGAGACCGTCGGCGAGGACGGCAAGAAGCAACTCATACAAGGTGAAGGCCTCGCCATCACGCAGGCGCTCGTCGATGGCCTCCAGAAGGACGATCTCAAACCTGGCATGCCGGTTGTCGTGCGCGCGAATCCCAATCGCTCGGGGCCGGGCAGGACGGTACGCGTGCTCGACGTGACGACGCAGGACGGCGAGATTCACCCGTTCTACGCGGCCAATTCCCGTGCCCGCACGCTGATGCCAGCGAAATCGCTCGCCGGCAACTGGGCGCCGTCCCGGCAGTCGATGACCGCCGCCTGGGGCGCGATTCTGAAGTGGCCGGTCACGCCGGCGGGCCGCGCCATTCAGAAGCAAGCCAAGGCTGACGGGCTCTGCTTCCTCGAGCCGACGCCGTTCCTCGCGACGCTCGACGAGCTGCGCACCATCCGCATCGGCCGTAACGAGGTCGTGTTCAACTACAACAACTCGGGTGATGTCGGGGTGCGA
>DATLLQ010000003.1:0-6907 GCA_035537775.1 Vicinamibacterales bacterium
TGATGATGGAGCCCACCATCAGCAGGCCCATCATCCACCACCGCAAACCCCAGAGTCTGGTGATCATCTGTCGTGTTCCCTGTGTGCCGCGGCTGATGCGGCGTTCAACTGCGCGACGATGCGATCGACGTCGTAGACGCAGCCCGCCCAGGTTCCGCCGCTGGCACGCTGCAGTGCCGCCCACAGACGCGTGTCATCGGGCAGTCGTCCGTGCGGTGCAAGGCCAGGATGCGCAGGACGGTCTGCGAGCAGCACACGGCAGGCCTCCGGATCGAGCACGGCGCCGCCGGCGCCGATCACGTCGACCGTGCCGGTGAGCGTCTGCGTGTCGATCACAATCTCAATGAGGTCGTCGTCCTGCACGCGTCCGATCGGGCCGTCGTGCAGCGCCTCAGGACCAACGTGACCGATGCAGGCGCCGCTCGAGAACCCGGAGAACCGGCCGTCGGTGACGAGCGCCACGTGCTTGCCCCAGGGCAGGTAGCGGAGCGCGGTGGTGATCTGGGCCGTCTCCTGCATCCCCGTTCCCGACGGTCCCATCCCGATCAGGACGATCACGTCACCTTCCCGCACGGGTTGGCCATGCGTACCCTTGACCGCCTCGATCGCGTCGTGCTCACTTGTGAACACACGCGCCGGACCGCGATGGCGATAGACCCCGTCGGCGCCGATCACGGAGCGGTCGATCGCCGTCGCCTTGATCACCGAACCCTGCGGTGCGAGATTCCCGAGCGGGAATACAACTGTGCTCGAGAGCCCCGCGTGACGCGCGGCGTCGGGCGCCATGATCACCTGGTCGGGATCGACGGCCGCTGCGGACGCCAGACGTGCGCGGGCGGCCGCGCGGCGCTCGCTGGATTCCCACCAGTCGAGCGTGGTGTCCAGCGTGTCGCCGGTCGCGGTGAGCACGGATCCATCGAGCAGACCCATCCGGCGCAGATGCAGCATCACTTCCGGGACGCCGCCGGCCATGAACACTTGCGCGGTCGGGAAGCCCCGTGGTCCGTTGGGCAACGCGTCAACCAGCCGCGGCGTCGCCCGATTGACCCGTATCCAGTCGGCAACGGAGGGCGGCTTCAATCCAGCGGCCGCGGCGATCGCCGGCACATGCAGGAGCAGATTCGTCGAACCGCCGAACGCGGCGTGCACCAACATCGCGTTCTCGATGGCCGTACTGGTGAGTATCCGGCCGATGGTGATACCGAGGCTGTGGAGACGCCGCAGCGCTGCGGCCGAGCGTGTCGCGAGCTCGAGCCATACCGGTTCGCCCGACGGCGCCAGCGCGCTGTGCGGCAGCGCCAGCCCCAGCGCTTCGGCGATGACCTGCGACGTCGCGGCGGTTCCCAGGAACTGACACCCGCCGCCTGAAGATCCGCACGCCCTGCAGCCCATCTCCGCGGCGTAGTCGAGGCTGACGAGATCGTGCGCGAACCGGGCGCCGAGACTCTGGACCTGGCCCGCATCTTCGGCGTCGCGTGCCGGCAGCGTCACCCCGCCCGGCACGATCACGCCCGGCAAATCCTTCGTCCCTGCCAGCGCCAGCATCGTCGCTGGCAGTCCTTTGTCGCAGGTGGCGATGCCGAGCACACCCGACGCCGTCGGCAACGATCGGATCAGCCGCCGCATCACGATCGCCGCGTCGTTCCGGTAGGCGAGGCTATCGAACATGCCGGTCGTGCCCTGTGTCCGCCCGTCGCAGGGGTCGCTGCAGTAGATGGCAAACGGCAGTGCTCCTGCCGCGCGGAGCGCTTCCGCCGCGCCGCGCACCAGCAGCCCGAGCTCCCAGTGGCCGGTGTGATACCCCAGTGCGATCGGCTCGCCCTGCTCAGAGCGCAGGCCGCCCATTGTGCTGACGATGACGTATTGCGGTCCGCTGAGGGCGTCCGGACGCCAGCCCATGCCGGCATTCTGGGTCAACCCGAAGATGTTGCCGCTCGGCTCGTTGCGGAGCATCTCCGCCGTGATCGGCAGGCGCCCTTCCGGCCCGTCGCCCTGAATTCGTGAATCGGCGATCGGCGCTGCCGAACCGAGTACCTCTTCGAGTGGGATCACGCTAGGCCTTTGCGCGCGTCACGGCGTCGATGATCGCCTGCAGTGCCGGCTTCGGCTGGTAGTCGGCATCGAACACGAGCGGGTAGCGCGTCCGGCGCCACGAGCGGCGATCGCTGAGTCCCCAGAACGTCACGCGATCGACCGACGCGCGGTGCTTGACGAAGATGGTGAACAGGCGGGCATAAGCGTCCGCCTGCGCGCGCAGGAGCTCCGCCGATGGTGGCTCCGCCGCGGCCTGGCCGCGGCCGAGTTGTCCGCCGCCTGTCCCAGTCACCGACACATCCAGTTCCGTGATGGCGATTCGCAGTTTCAACGCTCGGTAGTGTTCAATGGCCTGCTCGATCTCTTCGTACTTCTGCGGCGTCAGCGTCTGCAGACTCCAGTGCCCCTGAATGCCGACCCCGGTGATCGGCGCACCCTCGCCAATCAGCCGTTTCAACAACTGCAGCGAGCTCTGATGTTTCGCGCCGCTTTCGATGCTGTAGTCGTTGTAGAGGAGTGGCACGGCGGGATCGGCCTCGCGTGCGAACTTGAACGCCTGGGTGAGGAAGTCAGGGCCGACGAGCTTCAGCCACTGCGATTCGCGCAGGTTTTCGCCAACGCCTGTTTCGCCGTCGTTAATGGCTTCGTTGACGACGTCCCAGCCGGACATCTTTCCCTTGTAGCGCCCGACGAGTGTGTGGATGTGATTCCTCAGGCGCGTGAGCAGCAGCTCGCGAGTCGCACCTTCAAAAAACCATGGATTCGTCTGCGAGTGCCATACGAGGGTGTGGCCGAACGTCCTGATGTCGTTCTCCTGCCCGAACTGCACCAGCGTGTCGGGCGGCGTCCAGTTCCACGACTCCTCCTGCGGATGCACAGGCCCCGGCTTCATCGAGTTTTCGGGAGTGATGGCGTTGAACTGCGCCTTGATGAACGCGATCTCGGCGGGGGTGAACTCGGTCGGGCTGCGGAAGTCGAACGCGGTGCCGATCAGAAACACCCCGCGGCATGCGTCCTTCAGCGACGGCACACCTGTTTGCGCCCGGACACCGGCGGTGGACGCTGCGGCGACGACGGCAGCGAGAAAATCTCGGCGGGAGAGTTCGCGCATCATGGGATCAGCTCCGGGAAGACATAGGCGTACGCCATCACAATGAGTCCGACGAGCGACGCCAGGACAATGCTGTGCCAGATGACCGCCTTGAAGATGGCGGCTTCATTGCCCTGCTGGTTGGTGGCGGAACTGGCGACGACGATCGACTGCGCGTCAATCATCTTGCCCATCACGCCGCCGGTGGAGTTGGCAGCGCCCATCAGGATCGGGCTGAGACCGAGTTGCTCAGCCGTCACCTTCTGGAGGTTGCCGAAGAGGGCATTGGACCCGGCATCCGTGCCGGTGAGGGCCACACCAAGCCATCCGAGCAACGTGCCGAAGAACGGGAACAGCCACCCGGTGCCGGTCAGACTCAGGCCCATCACGGTATCCATCCCCGAGTACCGGGTGACGTATGCCAGGCCGACCATGAAGCTGATTGCGAGCATCGACGGCGTCATCTGCACCAGCGTGTCCTTGAACAGCCGTGCTGTCGTGTGCCACGGGAGTCGCGCCAGGAACGCGGCAACGAGGGCAGAGACGAAGAGGACCGTGCCGGGGATCGCGACGAAGTTGAGATTGACCGTCGCGTCTTCGGGCGTTGGCTGCGGCGCAACCGGCGGCATCTTCAGCACCGCGTTGTGCAGGAACGGCATCGGCGTTCTCAACGCGTCGAAGTTCAGGTGCCGGCTGATCTCGGGCAGGCCGGTGCCGAAGATCAGAATCGACGCAATGATGAAGGGCGACCAGCCGTTCAAGACTTCGATTGCCGTATGTCGCGTGGCGGTCGCGTTGGATTGCCCGCTCACTGGCATGATCTCCGCGGGTGCCCAGAACCGGAGAAATGCGACCATCGCCAGCAGCGAGAAGAGCGCCGCGACGACGTCCACCAGCCCAGGGTCCTGATAGTTCGACCAGTAGAACTGCATGCCGGCGAACGTGGCGCCGCTCACGAGCAGGGCAGGCCACACCTGCCAGGTCTCGCGCCAGCCGACCATGCTGCGCACGAGCCAGAACGGCAGGATCAGCGACAGCGGCGGGAGAATGCGGCCGGCCATCGCGCTGAACTGCGCTTCAGGAAGTCCGGTCACTCCGGCCAGAGTGCGAATCGGGTTCCCGACGCCGCCCCATGCCACCGGCGCGGTGTTGGCGATCAAACAAAGTGTCGCCGCCTGGAACGGGTTGAAACCGAGGCCGATCAGAAACGCGCCGGCAACGGCAACGGGAGCGCCGCCACCGCCAGTCCCCTCGAGGAAGGCGCCGAAGCAGAAAGCGATCAGGATGAGCTGCAGGCGCTTGTCGGATGAGAGGCCCGCAATCGAGTTCTTCATTACCTGGAACTGACCGGTGGTGATCGCGATGTTGTAGAGGAATATCGAGGCGACGACGATCCAGGCGATGCGGATCATGCCGAAGATGAATCCGTGTGCCGCAGCGGTGGCCACGAGCACCGCGGGCATCCCGAACACCACCAGCGCGAGCAGGACCGCAACGACGAAGCCACTCAACGCAGAAATCCAGACGCGTTTCTTCAGCGCGACCAGCACGAAAAACAGCGTGACGACGGGAAGCGCAGAGACCGCCGTCGAGAGGATCCGGTTTCCGAACGGGTCGTAGAGTTGCTGCCAGGTCACGACGTCAGGCCTCGATCGAATCAGCCAAGCTGGCTGGCAAGTGTCACCTGGCGAACCGCAGCCTCGCCCAGACGTTCGCGAAGCTGCGTGAGGTACAGGCTGCGCGGCGTCACATGGCGACCGAGCGACTCGATGTGCCCGTTTTCCTTCGCCGTGTCCTGGAGCGGAATGTTGAAGATGACCGCGTTCACTCCGAGGTGGCCGAATGAGAAATTCTGCGCGGTCGGCGGTTTCTGCACGAGGAAATCTCCCTCGCAATTCCAGAACACCGTGTTGGCGCCCGCCCACCCGATGTTGATGTTCTTCCAGAAGCGCGCCGTCAGCGGCGCCTGCACGTTGTCGTAGAGGTTGCCGGTCGCCCACTGTTCGTGCGGCTCGCTCGACGAAAACGGGCTCGTCGCCCGGCAGTCGAGGAACACGTTGCCGCTTCCCGTCGGCTGGCCGGTCATGAACGAGTGACGGCCCTCGTCCGAATGGCACCGTTGTACCAGGGCGAGTTGCCCGCGCAGGGCAAACGTGAATCGCCGCGCGCCGAGCCTGCGCGAAACCGGTGCGCGCGACACGCAGTCCTGCACGGTGATCCACTTCGCGCCGCGCTGCGTGCCGACCATGCTGTTGACGAAATGCATCGCCGTGGCATTCCGCACCCAGCCGTTCTTCACGTTGTCGAAGATGACGAAGTTCCGGTAGTGATTCTCGTCGGCGTAGTACTCCTCGGCGACGTAGTTCTGGCGGTCCATGTTGCCGTATTCGGTCGTGCGGACCGATGGGTCGAACTCCGACACGGCACGCAGGTTCTCCACGCCGACCTGTTCGATACGACCCGCATCCTCGTACGTGGCGACGTCTCCGCCGCCCCAGCGCCGATCGATGGCGCAGGTCAGCGGCGCATCGATCGTGATCGTGTTGCTCTGCACGTCCGTGACGACCCGATCCCATTCGATGTTGAACGGCCGCCAGCGGCTTTGCTGCGATTCGCCGTTCATCCCGATGGCGTCAATCCACTCCTGGTTGCCGATCCGGCGCACGATCACCGTGTCGCCAGCCCGGAAACCGCGCGCAGACGCGACCCTGAAGCTGCGCGCCCCGACAGGGATGTAGTCGTCGGCAACGGCCTGCCTCGTGTTCTCTCTCGCCGTGGCGCCCGAGGCGCCGGCGATCGTCACGAGCGTGCCTTGACCACCGGGTCCACCAGCACCCGGGCCTGCGCCCTCCACTCGCCCGGTCCCCGTACCAGTCAGTACGGTGCCGGTGTCGCCCATTCCCTCACCGCGCAGCACGACGCCGCTGGCCTGAATGCGCACAGGCGTCGCCATCCGGTAATAGCCGGATCGCAGGAGGACGGCGCCGCGCAGGCCAGCCGCGTCGCGTGGACGCGCCGACACGCGGTCGATCGCAGCCTGGATGTGCTGTGTGTTGTCGCCCGGAACCGGCCAGATAGTTTCGCGAACCGGCGCGGTAGGAATGCCGACGCCGCCGCCGCGGTACCCGGCGTGCGAGGCGTCGTGGATGCTGTTGCCCTGGTCGTCGGCAACGTAAACAAGCCGGCCATCGGCGCCGGGGTAGATGCGCGACGCCGTCGGTGCGAGATCCGGGATTTGCGTGTTGGCGCGCGCGAGCAGCGCCGGTGCCAGTCCCAACTGCAGGAGTCGTCGACGAGAGACCGACATGCTCATAGTCCTTGGTCCTTTGTGCTTAGTGCCTCGTCCGTCCTTTGTCCTTCGTCCGTCCTTGGTCCTTTGTCCGTCCTTGGTCCTTTGTCCGAGGTCCCATTCGGGTCGTCAGCGGTCTACACCTGGACCCTGGACCATGGACGGACCAGGGACCCCAAGGACGGACCAAGAGCCCAAGGCCCAAGCACCAAGGACGAGAACGCACTAGACGATCACCACGGCATTCTCGAGCGTCCCTACGCCCGATATCGTGATCCGCACGCGGTCATCGGCCGCGAGCGTGAACGCGTCGGGCGGGATTACGCCGGCACCGGTCAGCAGAACTGCGCCCCGGGGGAACTGCTGCGAGCGGAACAGGTACTCGACGAGCTCCGCAAAGGAGCGTTTGATCTGGCTGGCCCGCGTCTCGCCGGCAAAGACCGTCTGTCCGCCACGGCAGATCTCGAGCTGAATCTTCCACCCACGTACGTCGT
>DATLLQ010000004.1:0-47843 GCA_035537775.1 Vicinamibacterales bacterium
GGCGGCGGGGGTGGTGCTGCCGCCACGAAGGCCAACATCGATGGAGGCGTCGGGAGTACATCCGCCGCCATCAGCGGAATTATGACGACCAGGGATACGACCACGACTTCGAGAGCAAACGTCAGCAGGACCGAATATCCCTGCTTGTTCCCGAATTTGATGGACGGATCCACGACGTCGCCGAACATGCGTTCATCGCGTGGCACCGGGTTCTACCCTCCTGCAGCCTCGTACCCGCCGGCAGAGCGGCCGATTATAGCTAGGCCAAAAAAATAGTGTCAACGAACGTCGGACTGGTCCGACGCAGGGGTTAGACCCCAATCCGCCAAAAGTGCTCCCGCAGCCGCTACGCCTGTCTGTTTACACCGCGGTCACAGCTCAACAGGCCGGACCGGGATCTTATATGGATCCGTCCCGAACGCAATCCCTTTCAGTCGCTCAGTGCGAAGCCGACCCGATCCGCATCCCGTAGAAGGAGCGGTAGACGAAGAACATCGACACCAAGAAAAACGCGGCGGCCAGGGCGATGGTCACGGTATCGCCGGCGTCAGCACGGAGGCTGACCGCGAGCTCGACCGCCAGCAGGCCGAAAAGTGTCGTGAACTTGATGACCGGGTTCAGGGCAACCGATGAGGTGTCCTTGAAGGGGTCCCCAACCGTATCGCCGACAACCGTCGCCGCATGCAGCGGCGTATTCTTCATCTTCAGCTCGGTCTCGACGATCTTCTTTGCATTGTCCCATGCCCCGCCAGCGTTCGCCATGAACACCGCCTGATAGAGCCCAAACAGGGCGATCGAGATGAGATAGCCGATGAAGAAGTACGGCTCGACGAACGCAAACGCCAGCGTCGAGAAGAACACCGTGAGGAAGATGTTGAACATCCCCTTCTGCGCGTACTGCGTGCAGATCTCGACGACCTTCTTGCTGTCGGTCACCGACGCCTTCTCCACGCCATCCAGCTTGATGTTGGCCTTGATGAACTCAACGGCGCGGTACGCGCCGGTCGTGACCGCTTGTGTCGACGCTCCGGTGAACCAGTAGATGATGGCGCCGCCCGTAATGAGACCGAGCAGGAACGGTGCGTGAAGAAGGGAGAGGTTCTTCACCAGTTCGTCGTTCAGTCCGTCGGTCAGCGCGACGATGATTGAGAAGATCATCGTCGTGGCGCCGACCACGGCCGTGCCGATGAGCACGGGCTTGGCGGTCGCCTTGAAGGTATTGCCCGCCCCGTCGTTTTCCTCGAGGAGCGCCTTGGCCTTCTCGAAATCCACGGACAGCCCGAAGTCCTTCTTCAGCTCCTGCTTGATGTTGGGAACGTTCTCGATGACCGAGAGCTCGAACACCGACTGCGCGTTGTCCGTGACCGGACCGTACGAGTCGACCGCGATGGTCACCGGACCCATGCCGAGGAAGCCGAACGCCACGAGCCCGAAGGCAAACACCGCAGGGGCGAGCATCATGTCGGACATCGAGACGCCGGCGATGCTGACGAAATACGCGATCGACATCAGGGCCACGATGCTGAGCCCGATCCAGTAGGCGCTGAAGTTGCCGGCGACGAACCCCGACAGAATGTTCAGCGACGGCCCGCCTTCCTTCGACGACGTCACGACTTCCTTGACGTGGCTCGATTCGACCGACGTGAACACCTTCACGAGCTCCGGAATGATCGCGCCCGCCAGCGTGCCACAGGTGATGATCGACGACAGCTTCCACCACAGCGTCCCGTCGCCGAGTTCAGCAATCAGCACCCAGGACACGAGGTAGGTCAGCACCACCGACACGATGGACGTCAGCCACACGAGTGAGGTCAACGGCGCTTCGAAATTGAACCGTGCGCCACCGCCGTAGCGGGCTTTCGCAATCGACTCGTTAATCAGATACGAGGCCGCGCTGGCTACCACCATCATGATGCGCATCACGAAGATCCAGACCAGCAGCCTGACCTGGGTTGCCGCCTCGGGAACCGCGAGCAGGATGAACGTGATGAGCGCGACGCCCGTCACGCCGTAGGTCTCGAAACCGTCGGCGCTAGGACCAACCGAATCTCCGGCGTTGTCGCCCGTGCAGTCGGCAATGACACCCGGATTCCGCGCGTCGTCTTCCTTGATGTTGAAGACGATCTTCATCAGGTCGGAGCCGATGTCCGCAATCTTCGTGAAGATGCCGCCGGCGATACGCAGCGCCGCGGCGCCGAGCGACTCGCCGATGGCGAAGCCGATGAAGCATGGGCCGGCGTAGTCGCCCGGCACGAACAGCAGGATCAGCAGCATGATCAGCAGCTCGACGCTGATGAGCAGCATGCCGATGCTCATGCCGGCGCGCAGCGGAATCGCGTAGACCGGATACTGCTTGCCTTCAAGGCTGGCGAACGCCGTCCGCGAATTCGCGTAGGTGTTCACCCGGATGCCGAACCACGCCACGCTGTAGCTGCCGAGAATGCCGACGATGCTGAACGCGAGGATGATCCCGAGCGTGAGAACAATCGGTTTGCCGGGCACCGGGTTGAGCCAGCCGTAATAGCCGCCGATGATCGCGGCGATGAACACCCACAGCAGGAAGATGAACTTGCCCTGCGTCGCGAGATAGGTCTTGCACGTCTCGTAGATGAGCTCGGACACCTCGCGCATGGAGCGGTGCACGGGGAGGTTCTTCAGCTGATTGAGGATGACAAGGCCGAAGATGAGGCCCAGCACCGAGACACCAATGCCGATCATCAGCAGCATGCGCCCGTCGTACCCCCCGACGTCGACCTGACCGAGATCCGGCAGAACGAGATTCGCCTCACCGCCGACATGGCGTTCAGCCGGAGCGGCCGCAGCCGGCTCGGGCTGCTGGGCGAACGCGGCCATGGGCGCGCAGAGGGCGATCAACATCACGATCGCAAGCGCCCGCAGGCGGCCGAATCCCTTCAACGAGAACGTCATCACACTCATGCTCCTTTGTCGCTACTTCCTGGGTGCTATACGGCCCGGCAGTGACATCCCGCCGGTCAGAAATATCCGGATACCTTCTTCCACCGCGATGTCGGGGAAGAGTGCCCGCTCACGCGGATACAGAACGATGTCTCCCAGATACAGGTGGTTCGTCGGCACGTACACCGCCATCATCGGCTCGGCGCCGGCGCCACGATCCACCGTGAACTCCTTCGTCAGGAAACCCATCACCCAGCCGCGGTGCGGATCCTCCACCATGACGACGCGCTTGAATCCCTGCTCGTTATCCGGCGAAAACGCAACGACCAGCTGTTTGACTGGGGCGTAGATCGTCCGGAAGACGGGAATCATCATCAGCCAGCGTTCGCCGCGATTCAGCAGACGCTGTCCGATGACATTGGTCGCCACAGCCCCGACGACGAGCACCACGGCGACGGTGCCGAGGAGGCCGACAGCGCTGGCCAGCAGCCGCACGGCCCCCGTGGGCTCGCGCTCGCCGAGCCGCAGTATCCAGGCGGCCAGCGGGGCCGTCAAACCGTCAATGATACCGAAGATCCACACCAGCGCGAACACGCTGATGAAGAGCGGAACGCTGACGAAAAACCCCGCGAGCAGCCGCCGCCGTATCCACGGCACTATAGCCATTGCGCCCACATCGCCACGAAGATCGCCACACCCGCCGCGATTCGATACCACGCGAAGGGGGCGAAACCGGAACGCGCTACGTAGCGCAGAAACGGCCTGACGACGAGCGCCGCGGCCAGGAATGCCGTGGCGAAACCAATCGCGATTTCCGCGACGCGCTCCGCCGCCAGGTGCTCGCGGACCTCCCACAGGTCGTGCACGAAGGCGCCGACCATCGTCGGCATCGCCAGAAAGAATGAGAATTCGGCGGCTGCCGGGCGGTCGAGCCGCATCAGCATGCCGCCGACGATCGTCGCGCCAGAGCGCGAGACGCCGGGAATCACCGCCACCGCCTGCGCCAGTCCGATGCCGAAGGCGCGCCCCACAGGCGTGCGATCCGCGTCGTGGACGTCGGGAGACGGGCGAAAGCGCTCGACGAGAAGCATCACGATACCGCCCAGGATGAAAGCGGCCGCGATGACGCCGAGCGCCGGGCTTCCGCTGCCGGTGTCATACAGGCGGCTCTTGACCGCATCCGCGAAGAGCACGCCCGCAACGGCAGCGGGAATGAACGCAATCACAATCGCGGCGGCAAACCGGCGCGCCCCGGCGTCGGACGGCAGACGCAGGACGACGTCGACGATCTTGTGCCGATACAGCCACATCACCGCCAGGACCGCACCGAGCTGGATCATGACGGTGAACACCCCGCCCGGATCCTCGAAGCCCAGCCACTCCTCCGCAATGAGGAGATGGGCCGTCGATGAGATCGGCAGGAACTCAGTCAGCCCCTGGATGACGCCGAGGAGAGCCGCCGCTAAGTACGTCACGACCGGTCCTTGGACCAGGGACCATGGACCAGGGACGGACTACGGACTAAGAACGGACCAAGCACAAAGAACGAAGGACCAAGGACTAGGAAGCCTTGGCCCGTCGGGGCTTCCGCCCTTTGTCCTGTGCGTTCGGCGCCGGCTCCACGGCCGCGCCGCTACGGCGGCGTCCCTGGCTCAGGATGATCGCGATCGCCGACGCGATGAAGATCGTCGAGTAGGTGCCGCTGACGATGCCGACGAGCATCGTGAACGCGAATCCGCGCAACGCCTCGCCGCCAAACAGATACAGCGAAAGCACCGACAGGAACGTCGTGCCGGCCGTGATGATCGTCCGCGAGAGCGTCTGATTGACGCTGAGGTTGACGACCTCCTCGAGCGGCTGCCGGCGCATCGAGCGCAGGTTTTCGCGGACACGATCGAAGATGACGATCGTGTCGTTGACCGAGTAGCCCGTTATCGTCAGCAGCGCGGCGACGACGTTGAGCGAGAGGTCGTAGCCGAAGAACATGAGGAACGCGAGCGTGACGAACACGTCGTGCAGCGTCGCGGCGATCGCGCCGATGGCGAACGACGGCCGGAACCGGACCGCGATGTAGATCGTGATCGCCAGGATTGACGCCAGCGTGGCGTAAATCCCGCGTTTCTGAAGGTCGGCACCGATGACCGCGCTGACCAGCTCCCGGTTGATGATCGTCGTCTTCAGGCCCGCGGCCGTCAGCGCCTTCTCGATTGCCTGCGCCTGGGTTTCCAGCGTGCTCCCGGTCTCGGCCCCTGGCAGTCGCACCAGGATCTGACCTTTGGAGGGATCGTCGTACTGCTGGATCACCTTGTCGCCGGGGATGGCGTCAAGAGCACGCCGGATGTCCCCTTCGCCGGCTCCCTGGATGATGAAGGCCGCGCCGCCGGAGAAATCGATCCCGAGCGGAAGGCCCTTCGTGACCAGCACGCCCACGCCGGCAAGGATCACGACGAGGGACGCGGCGATGGCGTACCAGCGCCACTTGAGGAAGTTGTAGTTCGCGTTATCGAAAATCTTCATGAGACGCCTAAATGCTGATGGTCTGGAGCTGACGGCGCCGCGAGAGCACCAGCTCGAAGACGGTTCGTGAAACGAAGACGGCCGTGAACACGTTCGAGATGAGCCCGATCGTCAGCGTCGTGGCAAACCCGCGGATCGGACCGGTACCGAACTGGAACAGGAAAGCCGCGGCAATCAACGAGGACACGTGGGTATCGACGATGGTCCACCAGACGCGGTCGAAGCCGGCGTTGACCGCCGCCCGTGCGCCCTTGGCGGTCCGCAGTTCTTCCTTGATGCGCTCGAAGATCAGCACGTTCGAGTCGACGCCCATGCCGATGGTGAGGATGAACCCGGCGATACCCGGCAGCGTCATCGTCGCTCCAAGGTAAGCCATGAAGCCGAGCAGAATCACGAGGTTCACGACGATCGAGATCACGGCGTTCAGGCCGGTCAGCTTGTAGTAGACCAGCATGAACAGGACGACCATTGCCAGGCCGCCGAGCGATGCGATCACGCCGGCTCTGATGGATTCGGCTCCAAGTGACGGCCCGACGGTCCGCTCTTCCTCGTAGGTCAGGCTGGCGGGCAGCGCGCCCGACTTCAGCGTGATCACGAGGTCCTGCATCTCCTCGCGGCTGATGCCGTTGATCTGGCCGTTGTCCGTAATGCGGTCCTGGATGGTCGCAACCGACATCACGCGGTTGTCGAGGATGACCCCGAGCGGCTTGCCAATGTTGGACTGCGTAAAGTTGCCGAAGCGCTGGGCCGCGTCCTGCTTCAGCGTGAACATCACGGCGGGCCGGTTGAACTGGTCCAGGCCCTGCTGCGCGCTGCGCAGCTCGCTGCCGGTCACGACCGACGTCTTCTTGACGGCGTAATAGACAGTGCCCGCCGTGCCGGCAGTGCCGGAGCCTTCGAGACGGCCGGGAAGAATCTCGACGTCAGTCGGCAGCACGTTGTTGAAGGCCCGGAGCGCCTCTTCGCGCGTCGGGAACGGGGTCGGATTGTCGACCAGCCTGAACTGCAGCTGCGCGGTCGCGCGGATGACCTGCTTCGCCCGCTGCACGTCGCTCACACCCGGCAGCTGCACGAGAATCTGATCGCGGCCGCTGTAGCGGGCGACGATCGGCTCGGCGACACCGAGCTCGTTGACGCGCCGCTCGATGGTCTGCAGCGCCTGCGTGACCGCTTCGTCGCGCAGCTGGTTGGCGATATTGGGCTTGATCTTGAACGTATGGACGCCGCCGCGCGAGTCGCGGTTGAACGTCGATTCCGCGTCCGCAGTCGCATCACGCAAAGCGGCATCGTCGGTCACGCCCTCAATGCGGAACTCGTCGGGGCCGGTGACGTCGAGCTTGGTGAAGCTGACGGCATTGCGGGTCAGCGTGTCGCGGACCCGCTCAGCGGTGATTGCGGTCTCGCTGCGAAGGGCGTCATCGGTCTGCACCCTGAGCACAAGGTGAACGCCGCCCTTCAGATCGAGGCCGAGATTGATTTTCTGGCTGGGTGGATAGAAGGCCCAGACAGCGAGGCCGATGACCAGCACGGTCAACGACAGTCTCAATCGAACGTTTTTCATCATGGCTTGCTTACTCTGATTTCGACTGGGTCAGGGCGTCGCCAACCGGTTCCTGGCCCTGATATCCGACGATCGCCGCGCGCGAGACCTCGATGCGCACGTTGTTGGCCACCTGAAGCTGCACCGAGGAGTCCGAGACCTTCGTGATCGTCCCGTAGATCCCACCGGACGTGATCACCTTGTCGTTGATCTTGAGGGCCGTCAGGAACTGCTGGACCTTCTGCTGCCGCTTCTTCATGGGCAGCAGGACGATGAAATAGAAGATCGCCAGGACGAAGACGAACGGGACGAACTGCAGCCATGGGCTGGCGGTGCCCCCCTGCGTGGGCGTCCCCAGGGCTATCAGCAAATTCAGATTGGTCATGAATCGAGCGACAGGCGGGAAGCCGAGCGAAGGAACCCCTGCCTGAAAATATCAAAAGTCCGAAACGCTATAGCGTCCCTGATCCTCCGCATCGTGTCAAGGTAGAAGCTCAAATTATGCAACGTGTTAAGGGCACCCGCGGTCATCTCGCCGGCGAGGTGGAGATGCCGGAGATAGGCGCGTGAATGGTGGCGGCAGGTGTAGCAGCCGCATGCCGGATCCAGGGGCCGATCGTCTTCGGCGTAGCGGGCGTTCCTGATGTTGATCCGGCCCTCGCTGGTAAAGAGCTGGCCGTTGCGGGCGTTGCGGGTCGGCATGACGCAGTCGAACATGTCGATGCCGCGGGCGACGCTTTCGACGAGGTCCTCGGGGGAGCCGGCGCCCATCAGGTAACGCGGCCTGTCGGCGGGCAGGCGGCGGGCCGTCTGCTCCGTCACCGCGTACATCTCTTCGACCGGCTCGCCCACGCTGAGCCCGCCGATGGCATACCCCTCGAACCCGATCGCCGCAGTCGCGTCAGCGCTTTCGTCCCGCAGGTCCTGAAACACCCCTCCTTGCACGATACCAAACTGCGCCTGGCCCGGATTGGTGACGCCCGGGCCCAAGGCGTCTGGCAGCTCCGCGAAACGAGCGCGGCAGCGCTGCGCCCATCTGATGGACCTCTGCATGGACGCCGCCGCAACGTCGCGCGTCGCCGGGTACGAGAGGCATTCATCGAGCACCATCGTGATGTCGGAGCCCAGGCGGGCCTGGATGTCGACCGCCCGCTCGGGTGTCAGGAGGTGCCGGGAACCGTCGAGGTGTGATTGAAACTCGGCGCCCTCCTCTCGGATGATCCGGCGCTCGGCGAGGCTGAAGATCTGAAACCCGCCGCTGTCGGTCAGGATCGGACGCTCCCAGCCGATGAACCGGTGCAGCCCGCCCCGCCGCGCAATCAGCTCGTCGCCCGGACGAAGAAACAGGTGATAGGTGTTCCCGAGGATGATCTCCGCGCCCGCGTCCAGGAGGTCGCGATGCAGGGCCGCTTTGACCGTGCCCTGTGTGCCGACCGGCATGAACGCAGGCGTCTGGACCACGCCGTGCGGCGTGTGGAATTCGCCACGACGGGCCGCGCCGTCGGTGCTGTGAAGTGTGAATCGAAACGCGGTCACGTGATGTCGCTCAAACTTGTCCGCCGAAGCGCGTAGCGCGACGGCGGACGACCTATTATTAGTGAGCGTGTCCAAGCTTCGCGTCGGTGTGATCTACGGCGGCCGGTCCGGTGAACACGAGGTCTCGATTGCCTCTGCGGCCTCTATCTTCAAATACCTCGATCGCGAGCGCTATGACGCGGTTCCCATCCGGATCGAAAAGGATGGACGCTGGGCGCTCACATCAAAGGCGCCGACCGCCATCTCGGCGGCCGACGTTCTGAAACAGGCGGGCACGGAAGCGCTCCAGACCGTGGAGCCGACCGCCGCCGTCAGCCGCTCCGGAATCGACGTCGTCTTTCCCGTGCTCCACGGCACCTACGGGGAGGACGGGACGGTCCAGGGTCTGCTGGAGCTGGCCGACGTGCCGTATGTGGGTTGTGGCGTGCTGGCTTCCGCTGCTGGCATGGACAAGGCCGTCATGAAGAAGCTGTTCGCGTTCCACGGCCTTCCGGTCGGTCCCTATCTCGAAACACGGCATCCCGAGTGGGACCGCGATCCGGCTGCAATCAGGCAGCGTGTCCGGACCGAGCTGGGCTATCCCGTCTTCGTCAAGCCTGCCAACCTCGGATCGAGCGTCGGCATCTCGAAAGCCAAGTCCGACGCCGACTTCGACGCGGCGATGGATCTGGCGCTGCAGTTCGACCGCAAGGTCGTCATCGAAGCGGGCGTGCCGAACGCCCGGGAGATCGAGTGTGCGGTTCTGGGTAACGACGAGCCCGAGGCGTCGCTGCCAGGCGAGGTGATCCCGTCGCGCGAGTTCTACGACTACGAGGCCAAGTACCTCGACGGCTCGTCCCGGACGGTGATCCCGGCGCATCTCAACGAGCGCGAGACTGCCGAGGTCCGTCGTCTGGCGATCGAGGCGTTCAAGGCCGTCGAGTGCTCGGGAATGGCCCGCGTCGATTTCTTCCTGTCACGCGACACCGGCAAGCTGTTCGTCAACGAGGTGAACACCATCCCCGGGTTCACCACCATCAGCATGTATCCCAAGATGTGGGAAGCCAGCGGTCTTCCCTATCCGCAACTCCTCGATCGGCTCATCCAGCTGGCGATCGAACGTCACGCACACAAGCAGCAGCTTCGGACGAGCATCACCGACAGCAACAATCGATGATTGAGGAGTGATGATCGGTCCTGGCAGGGCGGCGGCAGCAGCCGCGGCGGCCGCGGTCATCTCAGCGCTCTCGGCGCATCCTGCCGCCCAGCCGGCACCGCTGACCGGCTCCGCGCAAGTCGCGCGGGTCTACGACGTCATCATGGATGCCAGGTTCGCCGAGGCTGAGGCGCTCCTGAACAAGACGTGTCCTCCAGTGCCGGCGGAGGTCTGCAAGCTGCTGTCGGTCGTCTCGTCGTGGTGGCAGATCCAGCTCAATCCATACACCCGCAGCCAGGACGAGGCGTTCCGCAAGAACGCGGACCTCGTCATCAATGCGATGGAGCGCTGGACGGAGCGGGAGCCGGCGCGCGCGGAAGCCTGGTTCTACCTGGGGGGCGCCGTGGGCGCGCGCGCCCAATGGCGCGTCCTGCGGGGTGAGACGCTGGCAGCCGCACGCGACGGAAAGCGCATCAAGAGCGCCCTCGAGCGTGCCCTGGAGATCGATCCGAAGCTTCAGGACGCGTACTTCGGCATCGGCATGTACCACTACTACGCCGCGGTGGCGCCGAGAGCGGCGAGGATGCTGCGGTGGCTGTTACTTCTGCCAGGGGGCGATCGGGAACAGGGCCTCGAGGAGATGCTCCGGGCACGCGGGGCCGGCCAACTGCTACGGAGCGAGGCCGACTACCAGCTCCACATCGTGTATCTGTGGTACGAGAAGCAGCCGTCACGGGCGCTCGAACTGCTCACGGCGCTGGCCGATCGGTACCCTCACAACCCGCATTTTCTGCAGCAGGTCGCGGAGATCGAGGACCACTACACGCTCGACCACGCCGCCAGCCTGCGTGCGTGGCGGACCCTGCTCGATCGCGCGCGCCGTGGACAGGTGGCCCTTCCGGAGATGGTTCGCACGCGCGCCGAACTGGGCGTGGCTCTCGAACTGGACCACACGGGCCAGCCCCAGGCAGCGATCCCGATGCTCCAGGCCATCATCGAGTCGAAGCCGGCGGCCCCCGCCGGCGCGGTCGCGCTCGCACACCTGGAACTGGGCTACGTCTATGACCGCCTGTTGCGGCGCACGGAGGCGCTCGCGTCGTACCGCGCGGCGCTCGCCGCCAATCCCGCCGGCGACCCGATGAAGATCGAGTCGCGTGCGCGTGAGTGGCTCCGCACACCCGCGCGCTGAAACACGAAGGCCACGATGGGTTGGAAGACCACGAAGAAGACGACGCGTCTTGGTGTCGTCTTCGTGCGCTTTCGATCTCTTCGTGGCCTTCGTGCTACAGAAGTCGATCGCTCACGCCGAAGACTTGACATAGTGGGTGCGATTGGACGTGGTCTTCGAGCGTTGAAGACCTCGATCTTTTGACAAGCCGAACGATTTTGTGCTTGACACCAAAAAAATCTCACCCATAATCTACATCTGGTATGAGGGTGGATGGCTCAGCCCACCCGTTGTGACGGCCAAGCGGTTCGTCGGAGGCTGAGTCGCTAACTCTAAGGAGAGCACAATGGCGAAGAAAGCAAAGGGCGCGAAGAAGAAGGCTGCGAAAAAGCGCTAGTTCTTCCGCAAGGCTTCACGGGGTGCTCGCTAGGGCACCCCGTTTTTTTATCACCTGACTCACACGCTCCAAGCTGCTGCACTCCCATGACTCGCCCATCGCGGCGTGTCTGCACAATCTGCGGGAGTGTCCCACGAAGCGAGAACGCCGGCATCCGGCCCGACGTGCCAGGCGGCAGGGTGCGCCAGATGCCGCGGCGGACATCTCGCGACCAGACCACGTGAAGGGGGGGATTCAGATGGCGAAGAAGGCTAAGGGCGCGAAGAAGAAGGCCGCGAAGAAGCGGTAACTTCGCTTTAGGGACGGGCGTTACTGCGCTGCAGTGACCCCGTCCCAGATCCGAACGGTCCGCACGATATCCCCCACCGCAATCCGATCCACCACCTCCATCCCGCTGACGACGTGGCCGAAGACCGTGTAACGCGAGTCGAGGTGCGGCTGCGGTGAGTGCGTGATGAAGAACTGGCTGCCGCCGGTGTCGCGTCCGGCGAGTGCCATTCCGACGGTGCCACGCAGATACGGTCGCTGGTTGATCTCGTCCCGGATGGTGTAGCCGGGCCCGCCCTCTCCATCTCCTCGCGGATCGCCGTCCTGCACGACGAAGTCCGGGACCACACGATGGATGGCGAGGCCGTTGAAGTATCCCTTCCGCGCCAGCGTGACGAAGTTGTCCACGGTCAGCGGCGCGTCGAGGATTGAGAGCTCCACCTCGATGGTTCCCTTCTCTGTTTCGATGAACGCGTGCGGCGAGTACTGCGGGTTGACGAGGGCGGCCATCCGCGAATCATCGACAGCCAGCGCAGACGGCGCAGGCCGGATGGCGGCGTCGACGTCTGGAACGCCCTGGCGCAGCAGCGTCGCCGCGCGCAGGCGAAGCGCCCAGTCCTTGTCGGTCATCGCCTGCTGGAGCATCTGCCGCCCGGTCTGCGGCTCGATCGTGTTGATGGCCGTCAGGATGGCGTCGCGTGCACCGTAGGTCACATCCACCGTGGCGATCTTGTAGGCCTCGATCAGCGCCGGGACGGCGGTTGGGGACTTCAGCGCGCCAAGAGCGGCCGCTGCCGCCGCGCGGACCGCGAAATCGTCCGCGCTCAGCTTTTCGAGAAGGATCTTTTCGAGTCCGGGTGGCCTGGCAGCGGCCAGCGCTTCGATGGCCGCCGGCACGACCCGCTGATCATCGTCCTCGAGTAGAACGGTCAAGCGCGGCAGGCTGCGCTCGGCGGGCAACGTCCCAAGCGCGCCGGCTTCGGCAACACGGACGCTCCAGTGCGGATCCGGTTCGCGGCCAGCAAGCGTGGCAATGAAGACGTCCGGGTCCACGCGTGCAAGGGCGCGCAGGGCAACGGCACGGATGGCCGGCATCGGGTCCGCGAGCAGCTCGATCAGCAGTTCCGCGGTTTCGGCTGTGGCCAGCGTACCGATGCTGGTCGTCGCTTCGAGCCGCAGACGCGGGTCGAGGCTCCGATCGGCAACCAGCTTCACGAGCAGCGGAATCAGCGCGGGATCGCCGAGCCCACCGAGGCCGCGCACCGCCTGAACGACGACCGCCGGATCGGCCTTGCGCTCCGCCACGATCTGGCGCAACGCCGGGAGCGCCTGCGGCGCCTTCAGGCTCGAGAGGCCGCGCGCCGCAAAGGCGGCGGTATATCTCCCCGGCGTCCCCATCAGATCGAGCAGCACCGGCGCCGCCCGCTGGTCGTTGATCCGGCCAAGCGCGAAAGCGATCGGCCACCATCGCGACACCGGCCGCCCGGATCCATCCAGGACTGCCGCCGCCAGCGCGTCATACGAACCAAGCCGGACGAGCGCGTAAATCCCCAGCCTCGCAGCCTCCGCCGGCCCGCTGATCGGATATCTCAGGTCGTCGGGCTCGATGCCGGTGAATGCGCCGGCGGCTGCCTGCCGCCGGACGATCCCGCTCACGGCGTCAGCATCGGCGCGGTCGCCGATCATGCCCAGCGCTTCCGCCGCCCGCCCCTCGACAATCGGCTCCGGATCGTCGAGCAGCTTCAGCAGCGCGGGGCGCGCAGACGCGTGGCCGATGAGTCCCAGGGCAAACGCCGCCATTTGCCGAACCTCGACGTCTGCATCCGCAAGAAGGGGGACCAGCGGCTCGACACCCGCCGGCAGGCCGACGCGGCCCACTGCCAGGGCCGCCCGCCGGCGTACACGCGCTTCGGGATCGTTCAGCAGCAGGACAAGGTCAGACGGAGCGGGACGCGCGGTCACCGCCGGCGTGGTTGCCGTCGCGGGCTGCAGGGTCGCTGGCGGCGGCGGCTCAGGATCGCGGAGTATCCGGCGATCCTCGAGACTGAGAATCCACCGCAGCTTCTCCTCCTGCGTGATGTCGGGCGGAGCGACCGGTGCCGGTGGGACGACAACCGCGGCGATCGGAGCCGAGGCGCACGAAGAGGCCGCAAGCGCAAGGCAGAAGGCAACGAGCCGCCATGCGTGCATTGGCGGCGATGATAGCATCCTCATCACACCAGTCCATGCATCGGTACATCGCGATCGAAGGACCGATCGGCGTCGGGAAGACCGCGCTGGCGACGCGCCTAGCGGCCCGTCTCGATGCAACGACCGTGCTTGAAGAAACCGAGAACCCGTTCCTGTCAGATTTTTATTCGGGGCGCCCCGGCGCGGCGCTGCAGGCGCAGCTCTTCTATCTGCTGAATCGCCACCGCCAGCAGATCTCGTTACGCCAGGGCAATCTCTTCGCGCAGTCGACGGTGTCGGATTACATGTTCGACCGCGACAAGATCTTTGCCTACCTGAACCTCGACGACAACGAGCTGTTCATTTATCAACGCCTCTACGACCTGCTTGTGAAAGACGTGTCGCCTCCCGATCTGGTCGTCTACCTCCAGACGCCGACAGATGTGCTGCTTCGCCGGCAGCGCGAACAGCCACGGGAAATCGAGGACGACATTCCTGAGCCGGCTGCGAGCTACTTGCGCGAGCTGAACGAGGCCTACCAGCACTTCTTTTTTCATTACACGGCGACGCCGCTGCTGGTCGTCGAGATGTCACAGTTCGATCTGGCGGGAAGCGATGCCGCCCTGGAAGACCTGATCAGGCAGATCCGGGGCATGGGACGGGGAACCCAGTATTACGTTCCCCGCGCCTGATTCCTTTACTCGCCGTACTTTCGCCTTTTGACTTTTCAGTTTTGACTTGTCTTAATACGTCCTGATGGCGTGGTTCAAGAAGGCCCGCAAGCCGATTGCTTCCTCCACCGCCGAAAAACCGAGCCGGGTTCCGGAAGGTCTCTGGATCAAGTGCCCCGGCTGCACGCAGCTCATCTATAAAAAGGACCTCGAGGAAAGCCTCAACGTCTGTCCGAAGTGCGGCTACCACTTCTATATCAGCGCCGCCGAGCGCCTGCGCGCCCTCTTCGACAACGGCTGCTATGCGGAGCACTTCTCCAACCTGATTTCGACTGATCCGCTGAAGTTCACAGACACCAAGCCCTATCGGCAGCGCCTCCAGACCACCACCAAGGCCATCGGCCTGAAGGACGCGATCATCGTCGCGACCGGACAGCTCGACGGCCTCGATGTCGTCGTCGCGGCCATGGAATACAAGTTCATCGGCGGCAGCATGGGCGTCGTCGTGGGCGAGAAAATCGCCAGGGCGGTGGAAATGGCGCTCGAGCGGCGCCAGCCCGTCATCGTGATTTCGTGCTCGGGCGGTGCCCGCATGATGGAAGGCGCGCTTTCGCTGATGCAGATGGCGAAGGTGTGTGCCGCGCTCGCGAGGCTCGATCGGGCACGGCTGCCCTTCGTTTCGATCCTTACGGATCCCACCACCGGCGGCGTGACCGCCAGCTTCGCCATGCTCGGGGACCTGAACATTGCCGAGCCGAAGGCGCTGATCGGCTTCGCCGGACCGCGCGTGATCGAGCAGACGATCCGGCAGAAGCTGCCTGAGGGCTTCCAGCGCAGCGAGTTCCTCGTCGAACACGGGATGCTCGACCTCGTGGTCGATCGCCGGAACATGAAAACCGAGCTGGGACGCGCACTGCGTTTCATGCGGGCACAGCCGTCGGCACCGCAAGCCCTGCCCGTTGCCGTCGGGGCAGTGTCCGCGGAATCCTGATCCGCTCCAAGATCGGGATCCCCCGTGTCATTAGACCGTCTGTTCGCGCTCGAGAATTTCGGGATCAAGCTGGGACTGCAGAACATGCAGACGCTCTGCGCCGCGCTTGGACATCCCGAGCGGCGTTTCGCCTCGCTGCATGTCGCCGGCACGAATGGCAAGGGATCGGTCACGGCCGTCACGCACTGCGCGCTCCTCGCGGAGGGTCTACGTGCCGCGCGGTATGTGTCGCCGCACCTGGTCGATCTGTCCGAGAGGTTCGTCATCGGACACTCGCCCGTTGATGCCGCAACGCTGCAGCAGACCGCGGACGACGTGCTGGGAGTGGTCGATCGGCTGAAATCGAACGGGACGCTGACGGTCACACCGACATTCTTCGAAGTGACCACCGCGATGGCGTTCGAGATGTTCAGTCGAGCGGGCGTCGAGGCCGCGGTCATCGAGGTCGGCCTTGGCGGCCGGTTCGATGCGACAAACGTCATCACGCCGGCGGCCGGCGCCATCACCACCATCGGCATGGACCATCAGCAGCATCTGGGGTCCACGATTGCCGCCATCGCGAGGGAGAAGGCCGGCATCATCAAGAGCGGAGTGCCCATCGTGATCGGCGACCTGCCACCGGACGCACGGGCAGTCGTCCACGCGGTGGCCGCCGACCAGGGCGCATCGGTGGTGGAGGCGCACGACGGAGTACGCGCCGACGTCACGATGGAAGACGGGCGCGCACGCGTGACGCTCGACACGCCCGCCGGACACTATGGGCCGCTGACGCTGTCGCTGCGCGGCGCCCATCAGGTCTCCAACGCCATCGTCGCCACGCGCCTGCTTGAAACCGCACGTGGCCGCGGCGTCCACGTGTCTGCACGGGCGATCGAGCAGGCGCTCGCCTCGACCGAATGGCCGGCCAGGCTGGAACTGCTGACGCTCGAAGGCGGACGCCGAGTCCTGATCGACGCCGCGCACAACCCGGACGGAGCGCGAGCGCTCGCGGACTATCTGCGCCGGTGGCATCCGGAGAAACCCACTCTGGTCATCAGCGTGATGCGCGACAAGGATCTGGACGAGATTCTCGCGACGCTCGTGCCAGTCACCTCGACAGTTATCGCGACGCATGCGCCGTCGCCGCGCGCGATTCCCGAAGGCGAGCTCGCCAGACGCATTGCGGACCTGCAGGCACAGCTCGGCCGCGAGGTGGCCGTCACCACGATCGCGGATCCGGAGACCGCGGTCTCGGCAGCGCTCGAGCGCGCGAGCACTGTGTGCGTCGCGGGCTCGATCTTTCTCGCCGGCGCCGTCCGCGACGCCCTGAATCGGCGTGCTATCCTCCATGATTCCCAGCCGTGAACCCGCGCATTTTTGTTCTGCTTCTCCTCGCATGCGCGTCGGCCGCCCCGCAAGCGTTCGCTCAGCAGGCTCAGCCTCCCGCGGCCTCGCCCGCCTCGCAATCGGATGACGTCTTCGAAGAATTCGAGGCCAGCCAGGGAAAGATCATCAGAGACGGCGACGTCGTCCAGTTCATGGAGCGCGTGGACCTCCCCGTGCCTCGACAGAACGGCGTGCGCGTCTTTGCCGACCGGCTCGAGATCAACCGCAAGACCAGGCTTCTTATCGCCACCGGCAACGTCTCCTTCACGACGCCGCAAGGGCGCCTGAACGCCGACCGCATCGAGTTCAATATCGACGATGGCACGGGCGTGTTCTACGTGGCATCCGGCTTCATGACGGTCGAGGGAGCCAACCGTGCTGAGTACGGCAACCAGGATCCGAACGTCTATTTCTATGGGGACCGGATCGAGAAGCGCGGGCCGAAGCATTACGTGATCTCGCGCGGCGGCTTCACCACCTGCGTGCAGCCAACGCCACGGTGGGAAATCGAGAGCAACAAGATCACCATCCGCCTCGACGAGTACGCCCTGGCGGGCAGCACCGTGCTGCGGGTCAAGAACGTGCCGGTGATGTACCTGCCGGCCATGTATTACCCGCTGCACGACGATCAGCGCTCGACCGGCTTTCTGATGCCGACGTTCGGCGCGTCGAGGTTTCAGGGATCGGCGCTGAGCAATGCCTTCTTCTGGGCGATTGGACGCAGCCAGGACGCGACGTTCTTTCACGACTGGTTCACGAGGACAGGATCGGGGATCGGGACGGAATATCGGTACCTCGCCGGAGAGGGCTCGAAGGGCGGCATCCGCATGTATCGCCTGAATCAGAAGGAGGCGGTGTTCGAGCGGAACGGCGTGACGTCAACGCTGCCCTCGCTCTCGAGTTATCAGATAGAGGCCGCCCTGACGCAGAATCTCGGGCGCGGCCTGCGGGCTCAGGCCGACGTCCAGTACTTCAGCAATGTGTCCACGCAGCAGCTCTATCAACAGAACACCTACGAGCGCTCGATTAGCAGCAGAAACATCTCCGGCGGACTGACCGGCGCCTTTGGCCCGGCCACGCTCGGCGGGTACTACTCGCGGTCCGAGCAGTTCACCAACACCACGAACTCCACGGTCTTCGGCTCGACGCCGGTGGCCACCGCCAACATCGCCCCGACGAAGCTGTTCGGCACGCCAATCTACGGGTCGATGAACGCCGAATACCTGTTTCAGCCCAACCGCCGGCTGCAGGACGGCATCGTCGTCTCCGACGAGAGCCTGGCGCGCGTTGACCTCGCGCCCACGCTGCGCGTGCCGCTCTCGCGACTCTCGTACCTGTCGGTGACGTCGAATGTCGTGGCCCGGCAGACGTACTTTTCGCATAGCCTGGATGCCTCCGGAGCCTTCGTCGACGCACCGGTGACGCGGAGGTACCTGTCGCTGCAGACCGACATCATCGGACCTGTGTTCTCGAAGATCTGGGACACGCCCGGCAGCGGATACTCCGACCGCATGAAGCACGTGATCGAACCGATATTCGGCCTGGAGTACATCACGGAGATTTCGAACCAGGCGCGCGTACCTCGCACCGATTCGGCCGTGTTCGCGGTCGGCGGTGCGATGACGTTCACGTACGGAGTGGTGAACCGGCTGCTGGCGCGGACGCGCGGCGTGGACGACGCGCGAGGCTCGACGCGCGAATTCCTCACGGTCGGTGTGCAGCAGAGTTTCTACTCGAATAAGCAGAGCAGCATTTACGACACGGACTATGCGAGTTACTCAGGCCGCACGAAGCCCGTTGAGCTGTCGCCGGTCGCCCTCACCGCGCGCGTGTCTCCGATACCCGGGTTCGATGCGAACGCGCGCGTCGAGTACGACGTCTCTGGCGGTGGACTTCAGATCCTCACCACCGGTGGGACGATCACGTCGGGCCCGAGCTCTACGAATTTGAGCTACAGTCGCCAGCGGTTCTCGCCGTTCGACCTCAGCAGCTTTCTGACCGGCTCCACGACATGGCGAGGCAAGGACGGACGCATGTCGGCGTTCTATGGATTGAACTGGGACATCGACGCCAAATACATCTACCAACAGAGTTTCGGCGCCTCGTACCTGTCGCAATGCTGCGGCGTGCAGGCCGATTATCAGCTGGTCAACTTCCTTCCATCGACCGGCTCTCCGATCCCGAACGATCGCCGTCTGAACTTCTCGTTCGTCCTGGCGGGGCTCGGGACGTTCTCGAATTTCTTCGGTCTGTTCGGCCAGCCCTGACCACCGTGTCCGTCGTTCTCGTCACCGGAGCCGGTGGATTCGCCGGCAGTCACCTTCTCGAGCACCTCGCCGGCTCCGCGGAGCTGGTCGCCTGGTCGCGCGCTGAAGTTCCGCGAGGGATTGCGAATCTCGCCCGCTGGCAGCAAGTCGATATTCTCGAGCGCAGTCAGGTGGAGGCGGCGCTGCGCGATGTTCGCCCCGACTGGATTTTTCACTGCGCCGGCTTTCCTCACGTCGCAGAGTCCTGGTCGGACACCGCCGCGCCGCTGCAGGTGAACGTCCTCGGCACGCACCGCGTGCTCGACGCGGCCGCACGACTCGGGCGTCCGTGCCGGATCCTCGTCACGGGATCGGCCCAGGTCTATGCGTCTTCCGCCGATCCGATCGACGAGAGTCATGCATTCGCCCCGGCAAGCCCGTACGCGCTCAGTAAGCTTGCACAGGAGCAGCTGGCGTTGCGCTCGGACGACCGGAACATCGAGATCCTGGTCACCCGATCGTTCAATCACACAGGACCGCGGCAGAAGCCGGCCTTCCTGGCGCCCAGCGTGGCTCGCCAGATCGCTCAGATCGAACGCGGCGCGCTCGAGCCGGTGCTCAAGGTTGGAAACCTGGATCCGAAGCGCGATGTGCTCGACGTACGGGACGCGGTGCGTGCGTATGTGGAGCTGATGCGCAAGGGGACGGCGGGCACTGTCTACAACGTCGCCTCCGGAGTCGGACGTCCCGTGCGCGCGATTGTCGACGCGCTCGTTGCGCGTGCGCGTGTTCCCATCCGCATAGAGCAGGACCCTTCCCGGATGAGGGCCAGCGATGTCCCCGTTCTCGTTGGGAGTCCTCGCCGGCTTCAGGAAGCAACCGGCTGGCAGCCGCAGATCTCGTTCGACCGAATGATCGACGATCTGCTCGAATATTGGAGAAAACAGACGTCTGTTTCGTGATATGTTCGCCCAACTGATTGGGCGAGCGATTCCATGGAAACAGCCCCTCTCCTGTTCGACCTCGGCAAACCGAAACCGACCACTCGTGAAGTTGCGGACCTGATTCGCCTCGGCGGCGGAGCTGACGCCCTCACCGAAGCCACAAGGCGTGCCGACGCCGCTCGATACCAGGAGGTCCGCTGCCGGTCCGCGCTGAATCCGGTGAAGGGGATGCCGTTCGAGTGGACGCTCAACCCGTATCGCGGCTGCACGCACGGCTGCCACTACTGCTACGCCCGCCGCTATCACTCCCAGTTCGAGCTTGGCGCAGACGACGAGTTCGCGTCGGTGATCTTCGTCAAGACGAATTTCGTCGAGGTGCTGCGCCGTGAGCTGCAGAAGCCGTCCTGGAAAGGTGACTACATCGCCGTCGGGACGGCGACCGACTGCTACCAGCCAATCGAAGGGCATTACAAGCTGACGCGCGGCGCGCTCGAAGCGCTGTATGAGCACGAGAACCCGGCAGGGGTCATCACGAAGGGACCGATGATCGTCCGCGACGTGGACGTCCTCGCCGACCTGTCGCGGACCACCGGCTCAAGCGTCTACATCAGCGTGCCGTGCGTTGACGAGGATGTCTGGCGCCAGCTCGAGCCGGGCACCGCGCCTCCGCTCCAGCGCCTGCGCGCGGTCCGTCAGCTCGTGGATGCCGGGGTGCGCGCGGGCGTGCTGATGAACCCGATCGTCCCCGGCCTGTCATCCCGGCCGGCGTTGATGGAGCAGACGATGAAGGCGATTGCCGACCACGGCGCGCAGTTCGTCGGATGCAGCGTGATGCATCTCGAGGGCGGGACCCGGGATCACTTCACCCGGTGGCTCGCCTCCGAGCACCCTGAACTCGTAGACGGCTACAGCCGGCTGTACACAAAGAAATATGCACCTCCCTCCTATCGGAGAGAGGTGCATACCGTGTTCGCTGCGCTGCGGGAAAAGTACGGCCTGAACGTCAGACCGCCATCGCTTCCGGACCGCTCGACGTCACCAGACGCGGACTCGCAATCTCGAGCACGATCTGGCCGTCGCGCACTGCCACCCGGAAGCTATTCGCTTCTTTCCACCGCTGGCTGAGCGGCAGCTTGATGCGATCGTCGATCACGCGCTTCAGGAAACGCGCGCCGTACTCGAGGCTGTAGCCGTCGGTCACGATCTTTTCGAGCGCGTCCGGCTCGACGACCACCGACTTGCTCCAGCGCTTCAACGTGCCCGTCAGTTCTTCGATGTACTTCAACGCGATCTGCCGCACTTCGTCCTTCGTCAGCGGCTCGAACACCACCACCTGATCGATGCGGTTCCTGAACTCCGGTGGGAACCGGCGAGAGAGATCGCGGTTGATCTCCGCCTGGACCTCCTCGATCCGCATCTGGTTCGAACGGAATCCCAGCGGGCTCTGCAGCTTCCGGAAATGCTCGGAGCCGGCGTTCGAGGTCATGATGACGACGGCGTCGGAGAGATAGACGCGCTTGCCGCGGCCGTCCGTCAGCCAGCCCTCATCGAACGCCTGCAGGAACACGTTCAGCAGGCTCGGGCTCGCCTTCTCCACCTCGTCGAGCAGCACGACCGAGCACGGATTGTCCTTCAGCTGGTTCGTCAGCACCCCGCCGCGTTCGCTGCCGACGATGCCCCGCGGCATGCCGATCAACTTGTCGACGGAGACGCCGCCGTCCTGATACTCGGACATGTCGACGCGAATCATCTTCTTCTCGTCGCCGAAGAGGAACTCCGCGATCGCCTTCGCCAGCTCGGTTTTGCCGACACCGGTCGGTCCGAGGAACAGCAGGACGCCATCGGGCCTGTCGAAGCCGTCTTTGAGCGGACCCTTGTTCAGCACCAGCCGGTGCGCCAGGGCGCGCACTGCCTTCTTCTGGCCGATCAGCCGCTTGGCGAGACGGCTCTCGATGTCCTTGAAGCGTTCGCCGACGTCGCGGAAGACCATGTCGTTCGGGATCTGCGCCGCGTGCGAGATGACCGAGATCACGTCCTGCGACCGGACCTCCCACCGCCGCTCAATCTCGGCGCGCACCGCGGCGGTGTCCAGCCAGCCGATGACCTTGTCGGGCAGGTGCAGGTGCCGCTGGTACCGCGGCGACATCTCCAGAGCCGTCTCAATCGCGTCGTCGAGCAGCCGCACGGAGTAGTTGCGCTCCAGGCGCGGGCGCAGGTTGTAGAGGATGCGCCGCGTTTCCTCGACTGACGGCTCGGACACCTGCACGGTGCGGAACCGCCGCGCCAGCGCCTCGTCTTCCTGGATGTACTCCTTGTACTCGCTGAGTGTGGTGGCGCCGATCATCCGCACTTCGCCCCGTGCCAGGACCGATTTGAAGACATTGGCCGCGTCAGAGGGCGCGCCGAGCGCGGAGCCGGCGCCAACCATGGTGTGCGCCTCGTCCACGAACAGAATCAGATTCGGCCGCTCCTTGATCTCGCGGATCACGTTCTGGATGCGGTCCTCGAACATGCCGCGCAGCATCGTGCCGGCGACCATCGTGTTCATCTGCAGATTGACGACCTGGCAGTCGCGGAGGCGCACCGGTACCGTCTCCGGCTCGAACTCGATGCGCCGCGCGAGGCCCTCGACGATCGCGGTCTTGCCGACGCCGGGCTCGCCGATGAGCATCACGGAATTCGAGCGCTCGCGGTGGCAGAGAATCTCCAGCACCTGCTGAATCTCGTCGTCGCGGCCGTAGACGGGCGCGATCTTGTCCTGGCGCGCGAGCAGATTCAGGTTCGTGGCAAAGTGCTTGAGGAAAGGCGGCAGCTCGAAGCGCTTGCGCAGCCGCTCCTCGCGCAGCTCGTTGTCGCGCATCCGCGTGGCGATCCGCGACACGAGCACTTCCGGCTCGACACCATGGCGCCGGATGATCGACACCGGAACGCCCTGGCTCTCCTCGAAGATCGCCGAGAACAAGTCGGACGACTCAATCGTCTGTCGGCCGGCGCGGCTCGCCTGATGGAAGGCCAGCTTGAACACGAGCTTCGTTGCCGGTGCCACACGCAGTTCGCGGCCGGCAAAGGTCGGCAGCACCTGCAGATGCTCTTCAAGGCCCTGCAGGATCTCGTGCGGGTTCAGCTCGAGGTCACGCATGACCTGCGAGAAGGTGTCCCACTCGACCTGCGCGAAGGCGAGGAAGATATGCTCGTTCGTCAGCAGCGCGTGATCCCGCCGTCGTGATTCCTCAATGGCTCGATCCACCACCCGCTGTGCAGACTCTCCAATCTTGCTCTGTGCGATGTCGAAGTCGTCCACGAGTCGGTCCTCCAACCCGTCGGTCCTTCTCCCGTCGTGTAGCGGCGGAGCCGCGAAGGCGGAAGCGACGACCGGCGGTTTCGCTTCGGTAGAAGGCAAGACTTGCGCCACCCGAAGTGCCCGTGATTGCTGTAGCAATCGGGGTCAGCAAACCACTGGGGACACAGTGGATGACGGCTGGAGCCGTCTCAGCCGAGGGACGACGAATTCCCCGACAGTTCTTATAATGCGGTCATGGGGCGCTTACTCATTGCCGCGATTCTTGTGGCGTCGTTTGCTACCGTCGCCCGCGCACAGACCCCTCGACCGTTTCCTGGGGCTGGCACACCGCCACAGCGGCCGGCAGCGCCAGCGCCCGCCGCGCCTGTTCCGGCATCGTCTGTGACGGCACAGTCGGCGTTGGCAGATCCCAGTGCGCCGACAGCGGAAACCCTCGGCGTTGCCGTCTATCCAGGCGCGCAGTTTCTTGGTTCGTACGATGCGGGCCGGGGCCAGCGGTACTACCTGTACGGCACCACCGCCAGCTTCGTCGAGCTGCTCGGGTACTACCGGACGCAGACGGGGGAGCGGGGCGATCTCGTCTTCAAGGATCCGCCGACGCACATGTTCACTGGCGGGTCACTCGCAAGATACCGAGAGGAGACCATGGCGTTTCCGCCAAGCGTCACGGTGAAGGACTGGACGAGCGGAGGGTCTCCGGGCTACCTGAATCCGGCGCCCCGCGCTCAGCCCCGGCACTACCCGACGGTGATCATGATCGTGCCACCGCCAGCCGGCGCGCCAGCGCCGCGCTGACGGTCAGTGCATTGCGTATTTAGTCTCGAGATATCGAAGATACGGTTCAGGATCGACGGGTGATCCGGTGATGCGCTCGACTAGTTCCTGCGGCTGGAACTTGCGTCCGTGCTGGTGCAGCTCGGCGCGCAGCCATGCCAGCAGGGCCGAGAAATCACCACGGGCGATGTCGGAGTCACGGCCCGCGTGCACCTCGCCGAAGCGCGACCAGAGCTGGGCAGCGATGACGTTGCCAATCGTGTACGTCGCAAAGTAGCCAAACAGGCCGGCGGCCCAGTGGATGTCCTGAAGGACCCCTGACGCGTCGTCAGGCGGTGTCAGCCCCAGATATTTCTTCATCCGCGTGTTCCACGCATCCGGGAGTTCCGCCACGCGCAGCGACCCTTCGATGAGCGCCAGCTCCAGCTCGACGCGCAGCATGATGTGGAGGTTGTAGGTCGCTTCGTCGGCCTCAACGCGAATCAGCGTCGGCTGCACGCGGTTGATCGCGTCGTAGAACGTCGCGGCGCTGACGGCGCCCAGCTGGGCGGAGCTGACGGCCTGCAGCTTCGGAAAGAAATGATTCCAGAACGGCCGCGAGCGCCCGACCATGTTCTCCCAGAGGCGGCTCTGCGACTCGTGGACCCCAAGCGATGCGCCTCCCTCGAGGATGGTCCGCTGGTGTTCGCCGGCCACTCCCTGTTCGTACATCGCGTGACCGGCCTCGTGCATCGTCCCGAACAGCAGGGCGAGCGGCTGACCCTCCACCCAGCGCGTGGTGATGCGGACGTCGCTGGCGCCAATGCCGGTGGCAAAGGGGTGAACGGATTTGTCCTGGCGGCCTCGCGTCCAGTCGAAGCCGAACGCCGTCACGACGTCTTCGGCGAAACGCCTGATGTCGTTCTCCACGTACGTAGCGCCGAGAAAGGTGGCGGACGGAGCGGGCCGCTCCGCTAACGCCTCGATGATGGCCACTTGCCGCGTCCGGAGCGACTCGAACAGGCGCCGCACGTCAGCCGTCTTCATCCCTGGCTCGTACTCGTCGAGCAGCACGTCGTAGGGGTGGTCGGCCGGCGGGAAAAACGCCACGTACCGCCGCTTCAGTTCGACAATCTTTTCGAGGTGTGGCGCGAACCGCGCGAAGTCGGACTTCGCCCGCGCCTCGGCCCACGTGTGCTGGGCCGCCGAGACCGCCGCCGCATGCTCAGCGACGAAATCCGCGGGCACGCGCGTCGCTCGCGCGTAGTCGCGTGCGAGAACGGAGACCATGCGAGCGTTGGTCGAATCCGGATCGTCCCCGGCAACGCTCTGCGTCGCGGCATCGAGCGCGTCACCAACCTGCGTCGAGGCGAACTTCTCGTGGGCGAGGCGGCGAAGCGCAGCGCTCATCTCGCCATGGACCGCGAGTCCGCCTGGCGGCATGCAGACGCGCTCGTCCCACTCAATCAGATCGGCGGCGTGGCGAAGGTCCATGACGTCGCCGATCAACGCGCGGAGTTTGTTGATGGACATGGTGATCAGTTGGATAGTTGGATAGTTAGGTAGTTCGTAGTAGTCGGTCGTTCTTGCTCAAACTACGAACTATCCAACCAGCTAACTATCTAACTACTAATCGACTCACTGGCTTTCACATAGAGTTCGCCTTCGCGGCGGAACTCGACCGATTTTTCCTGCATGCCGGCGTCGCGAATCTGCTGCGTCAGCTCCATCGAGCAGAACTTCGGACCGCACATCGAGCAGAAATGAGCCACCTTGGCGCCGTCAGCCGGCAGCGTTTCGTCGTGATAGGCGCGAGCCGTTACAGGATCCATGGCGAGATTGAACTGATCCTGCCAGCGGAACTCGAAGCGGGCCTTCGAGAGGGCATCGTCCCATGCCTGTGCGCGCGGATGGCCCTTGGCCAGGTCCGCCGCGTGCGCGGCGATCTTGTACGCAATGACGCCCGCCTTCACGTCGTCCCTGTTCGGCAGGCCGAGGTGCTCCTTCGGCGTAACGTAACAGAGCATGGCCGTCCCGTACCAGCCGATCATTGCCGCGCCGATGGCCGACGTGATGTGGTCGTAGCCGGGTGCCACGTCGGTCGTCAGCGGGCCGAGCGTGTAGAAGGGCGCCTCGGCGCACCATTCGAGTTGCTTCTCGACGTTCTCTTTGATCAGGTGCATCGGGATGTGCCCCGGCCCTTCGTTCATGACCTGGACGTCGTATTCCCAGGCGATCTTCGTCAGCTCGCCCTGCGTCTTCAGCTCGGCAAACTGCGCCTCGTCGTTGGCATCGGCAATTGAGCCTGGCCGCAGTCCATCGCCGAGCGAAAACGACACGTCGTAGGCGCGCATGATCTCGCAGATCTCGCGGAACCGTGTGTAGAGGAAGTTCTCCTGGTGATGCGCGAGGCACCACTTGGCCAGAATGGATCCGCCGCGCGAGACGATGCCGGTCACGCGCCGGGCGGTCATCGGGATGTAGCGCAGCAGCACGCCCGCGTGGACGGTGAAGTAGTCCACGCCCTGCTCACACTGTTCGATCAGCGTGTCGCGGTAGACCTCCCAGGTCAGATCCTCGGGCCGTCCGCCGACCTTCTCCAGAGCCTGGTAGATGGGTACCGTGCCGATCGGCACCGGCGAGTTGCGAATAATCCACTCGCGCGTCTCGTGGATGTTCTTGCCGGTCGACAGGTCCATCACCGTGTCGGCGCCCCACAGCGTTGCCCACTGCAGCTTCTCCACTTCGTCTTCGATCGACGAGCGGACGGCCGAGTTGCCGATGTTGGCGTTGATCTTCACCAGGAAGTTGCGGCCGATGATCATCGGCTCCAGCTCGAGATGGTTGATGTTCGCCGGGATGATCGCGCGCCCGCGCGCGACCTCGGAGCGGACGAACTCCGCGGGGAGCCCTTCGCGCGCCGAGATGAATTCCATCTCCGGCGTAATCTCGCCGCGCCGTGCGTAATGGAGCTGGGTACCGACGAAGCCCGCCGTCCGCCGCGCCGCGATCCACGGCTCGCGCAGCTTCGGAAGGCCGGTGCGCACGTCGTGCCCCTGCGGTCCGCTCGTGTCGTAGAGCCGCACCGGCGCCTCGCCGCCGCTGAGCGACACTTCGCGCATCGGTACTTGGAGCGTGATCTCCGGTCCGCCAGCGCCCAGCGCTGCGATCCGCTCCTCGAAGTTCTTCCGTGAATTCGGGTATGCCGCTGCAAAGTCGATCATGGGACTCTCGATGGTTTCGGCGAAGGCGGGCGGATCGAACGAGGATCGCCGCGCTCCCTCCGCCGGTGTCAACCGGGTCCGCCTTCGCCCCGAGTTTTCTCTCCCGGGGGCTATGGCGAGACCCCGCCGCAGCGCTTCGCGCGGAGGCGGGTCAGGTTCCAAGGGTCTGTCTCAATCCGCATCCGGATACCCCTGGCGGCCAAGGGCGATTATACGTTGCTGTCGCGGCGCGAAGCCGACCGCTCGTACAATTCACATATGGTTACTGCTTTGCTGCTCAGCTTCCTGCTGGCGCAGGCGACGGCTCCCGCCAAGCCAGCTCCCGCCCCGCAGCCCACGACGCCGCCGAAGGCCGCACCCGCGCAGCCACGCACGCAGGCTCGACAGCCTGCCGCAACGGGGGCTACGGGCGGAATGGCGATCACCGTGAGTGATGGCAGGGGCTCACCGTTCGCTGACGTGCTGGTCGAGATGACGGGCGTGTCGTCGGCGAACGGCATGACCAACGCCGCGGGACAACTCAGTTTCCCCAGGCTGCGTGCCGGAACGTACCGGCTGCGCTTCTCGGGAGAGGGTGTCGTCCCGTTCGAGCGCGAGGTGACATTGAAGAGCGGCGAGATCGCGCCGCTGCGGATCACGTTGACCGCTGCGGAACCGCCAAAGCCTGTTGCCGTCGCTCCACCGCCACCACCGCCTCCCGCTCCGGCGAAGCAGATTGTCGGGCCCGCGGGTTCGCCGCAGATTGGCTCGGTGCTCAAACTCGCCGAACGTGAACGAAGCACCAAGGAGCGTCGCGAGATCCTGCTGTCCTGCAGCGGCAACACGCGCAACATGCTGCTCGTCCTCACCGACGAGCAGACCCAGCGCGTCTACGATTCGGCGGAGTCGACGTTCTACGTCCTCGAGGGACAGGGCGGCGCACAGATCGGTGGCCTCATGAGCCAGATCGGCCCGGGCTCGTTCATGTCCGTTCCGCGGGGAACGCCGTTCACGATCGCGCGGCAAGGCAATCGGCCGTTGTCGATGGTCTGGACGTTGAGCGGCGAACCGTGCGAGAAGCCTCGCTGACGCGGACCAGGTGAGTCCTGATGCGTGTTGACGGCAAGGGCGTCGTCGTGACGTGCAGCAGTTGCGGACGGTCGAATCGTCTGGCGTTCGAGGTGCTGAACCGCGCCACGCGCTGCGGCCAATGCAAGACGGTCCTGTCGTCGCCCGACGTGCCGCTTGAAGCAAGCGGGACAGCCATCTTCGACGCCGCGGCGGAACGCAGCGCGCTGCCGCTAATCGTGGATTTCTGGGCGCCGTGGTGCCAGCCGTGCCAGATGGTGGCTCCCGAGCTGGCGCGGGTTGCGCGCGCGAACGCCGGCCGCTATCTCGTCATCAAGGTCAACACCGACGCCGTGCCCGACGTCGCGGCACGATTCAACATCCGCTCAATTCCCACACTGGCGCTTGTGTCCGGCGGGCGCGAACTTGATCGCATGACCGGCGTCAGGCCGGCCTCGGATATCGAAGCATTCGCGGCGCGGACGCTTGCGGCCGCGACGCCCCGGGCCTCTTAAGCGTCTCCTGATCGCCTACTGACGCGACACCGTCAGCGTGGCGCGATATTCGTCCTGAGCGATCGTCCGGCTGCTGAAGGGATACGGCTGCAGCTCGACGAGTGCAATCCGGAATGCGCCCTGCGTGACGGCCGCGCGTGATGAGTCGCCCGTATGCAGCTCGTACTCGCCCGTGGTGCCTGTGATGACGCGCACGTGAACGATTGCGTCGCCACCCTGGATGCACACCGCATCCGCCGGGCATCGCGAGTCGCCGGACACTCGAGTGAACTCGACACTCAGGCGGACGCCGTCGAACGACGCGCGCTCTCCCACCGTGAGCGTAAAGGGCTGATCGAATGGAACGGTCGGCGCGGTGGGACCGCCGCCGCAGCCTGTCATCGCGACGAGACAGAAGAGAAACAGGAACCGCCGCACGCCACTCACGAAAGCAGACGGCGTACCAGAGCTCAGCAGGCTCGATTGTGCCGGAATTTGCCGCCTCAATCCCCCGGCTCGTACACAAACGACCACCGCGTACCCCCGTGTCGTAGCCCGGTAGCCACATCGGCGCGCATCACTCCGGCAATGCCCGGCAGCGCCAGGCGGAGTCCGACCCCGGCGTCCACATCCCCGCGAAGGCCGTAGTCCAGACGGCCGTCCGTCCGAGTGGCATCGACGAACGTCGCGCCTCCAACTCTCAGGAGACCAGCGGTCCACCAGTGCTGCCCTTCGATCGACGCGTGAAGGAGCCGCTTCCCCATCTGCTCGACGCGTAAACGGCCGTCGTCCACGAGCGGGTGTGCGCGCAGCAGGATGTCGCGCGCCTGGCCCGTATCACCGGCAAACCACAGAAGCGGTGGAAGGTCGGCGCTACCCACCCCTGCGCCAGCGCGCGCGACGAACACGAGTCCCTGACGATCTCTCGACGTGACTGCGGTCGCCGCCACGTCGGCACGCGAAAACGCCGTCGAACCCCACCAGGCTTCACCACCGCCGCGCAGGTCGAGACGCGCACCACGTGTGAGGATGCGCATGCCGACGCGCGATCGACCGAGAGTGCCGGCGTCGTCCCAGTCCTCGACGCCGGCGTCAATCGACAGTTCCGCGACCGGAGTGATCCACTGAGTCCATCGAGCGAAACCTCCAGCACGTTCCGCGGACGACAGGGAGATGTCGGTAAAGCGCTCGCGTTCGGCAAACGCGTGCACGCCCCAGACACCGCCCCACCGTGCTGGTGCGTCGAACGACAGGCCGATTCGCGGACGGCCGGGCCAAAACCGCCACTCCGCGAGCAAACGCTCTCCGCCGCCCGTCAGCGATCCCGTCGTCAGACGAACCTCCCGCCGGGACGCCGCGGCGATGCCGATCCCCGCATAGCTCCAGATATCCGACGGCAGGACAGGCCGCTCGTTCACCGCCGCGCGCATCTCCGCCAGGCCACCGGGCCTGGGCGTGACGTCAACGCTGGCCGACTGCGCTGCCGGCAGCTCGCGCAGCCGGCGTTCGCTCCTCAGCAGCAGGTCCGGCGTCACGACCAGAGACGGCTTCGCGTCAATGAGCTGCTCGACGACACGCTGCCGCGTCCTGGCAAGTCCGGCGACGTTCACGAGATCCAGACGCGGTTCCCCGATCTGGTTCCAGGCCTTCAACGCGCCGGTGCGATCGTTCTGCACGAAGCGGCTCGTGCCAAGAAGTCTCCAGCCATACGGCTCGGCAGGATCCATCGCCGTGGCTGCCGCACTGAGCGACTCGACGTCCGCCCATCGTTGCTGCAGCACTCGCACACCGGCCAGCTCCCGCATGGCGGCGGCGCCGCCACAAGAAAGGGCGGCCGTAAAGCTGCGTTCGGCGCCGGCGAGATCACCGGCCTGCGCCTGCGATACACCAGCGGCTATCAACCGGTCGCACGATCCTTGGTTGCCGCTTTCGACGACGGCAGGAGCGGACGTCGCGCTTCGCTCACGCTCGCCGGGAACGACAACGGCCATCCACCGGCCCGCGGGCTCCCATCGCCGCGAAAACTCTGCGCGGCCAACGACGCGCAATGGCGCGCGGGCGGGGTCGTGAAACACCACGGCATCTCTGGTGGCGGCGACAATCACGATGTAGTGGTAGCGCCCGGGGCGATCCTCGATGAGCGTCAGAATCGGACGGCTGCGTTGCAGCTCCGCATCGATCGCGGCGTCGCTGCCGTCGAGGGGAACCGCGGTCCAGCCCCGCGAGCGAATCTCGGTGAGCAGCGCATCCGTCCGGATGCCCGCCGCACTTCGATCGACGAGATGACTGAACGAGTCGGCGGTGAGCCCGCGTTCACCCCAGTAGCGGAGCACCATCGCGGCTGCGGCTCCGCCGCAGAGCGCCTCGGTTTGGGAGATGTAGGGAACGTCGAGAATCGGAAGGGGTGCGAAGGGAGCCGGCTGGGCAGACACCTGCCCAGCCAGCGCCACGATCAAGACAATCGTGCGGGTGCTGTCAGTCCACCGCAACGATGATGAGGATCAACACCAGCAGCGCGATGATGATCAGCGTCGTCGAGACCACGATTCGCGACTGCCCGCCCGCGAGCGCCGTCTCCACCTGCCGGGCCTGCGACGCCACTCTTGCAAGGTCGTCCCCCTGCAGCGTCGAGACCGCGCCCGTCGCCCGGCGCAGATCGATCCCGGCCCGTTCGGCAACGCCCTTCACCTCTGACCGACCCAACACGCGCAGCACCGCTTCCCGATCGGCGGCGGTGGTATCGACGTGCTGCTGCACGGCGGCGTCGAGCGCCGACTGTGGTGCAGCATGAGCAGATTGCGCCTGCAGCCGTGGGGCGGCGGCAGTTGCCAAGAGCAGAATTGCCACAACAGAAACGAACAATCGCATGCGTGCCCTCCTCAAAACGCATTGTAGCCGAGCTACTACAGTTGAGTCGCCCATCATCGTGGCTGGCGATCGACTTCGAACGAGCGCAAGTCTTCCCTCACAGTCACGATGAACAGATGGTCGAACCCTTCGTCGTAGGTCGGCGCCTCCAGCCGTTTGCGCGCCGCGAAGATCGCGACGTCGGGAACACGCGCGCGCCCGTCGCGCGCGCGGTTACGTCGAAGCGCGTCACGCGCCTCGGTCGGAAAGAAATACCCTGCAACCTCCGCGCCGTGACGGCGGGCGGCAGCGATGATCGTGGCGCGATCTGCAACGCGCGGATTGGTATTGTCAACGACCACGGATCGGCCTTTGGCCAGTGCAGATTCGATCAATTGTTCCTGGCGGCGCTGGGGCTGCTTGTTGTGGCGCATGGCGTCCTTGCTCACCAGATCATGGGTCGCGGCAAGACGTTCACGATAGAACGTGGTTTTGCCAGACGCCGGCAAACCGATCAGGATTACGCATTCCATGACTGGACTTACACAAGACGCTCGCGTGGGCCGCTGGCTGGCGTCACTCGAGGCTCGGCATCTTGCCGACCTCCGTCTCGCCGAAGTCACGCGCGCGCTGCGGGCATTGTCCTCCGCGTATGTCCAGCGCCGCCAGAAGCTTGCTTCCGGGATAGCGCTCGACTCAAAGGGCAAACGCGCGGCCTTCGCTCTCTTCTACGGGCCGCTGCACCTCCTGACGATCGCGGACATCGTGCGCGCTCTCCATGCCGACACTCCTCCGCCGTCAGAGATCATCGATCTTGGCTGTGGCACCGGCGTCGCCGGGGCGGCGTGGGCCCTCTGCGCCGGGGGATCTTCCCGGCTCACCGGAATAGACCGCCATCCCTGGGCAGTTGAGGAAACCCGCTGGACGTATCGGGAACTTGGGCTCAGCGGACATGCGCGTACGGGAGACCTGAAGAGGCTGCCGTCGGTTCGCCGTTCGAGTGCCGTCATCGCCGCTTACACGCTCAACGAGCTGCCCGGCGAACGCCGCCACACCGTCGAGATGCATCTGCTCGAAGCCGCCACGAACGGGGCCCGGGTCCTCATCGTCGAGCCGATCGCACGAACGGTTACGCCCTGGTGGGACGATGCTGCTGCCCGCATCAAGGCGCTCGGCGGACGCGAGGATGAGTGGCGGTTTGCCGCTGACCTGCCTCCCCTTCAAAAGCTGCTCGATAAATCTGCAGGGCTCCGCCACGAGGAGCTGACGGCAAGGAGCCTCTACATCGGTTGAGGGAACGGCCGGCACAACCTGAAAAGAAGTTGCGCCGGCTTCTGCGTGGTTATTTCAGCTGGCTCTGGATCTGTTCGGCCTTCTGCAGGTGCTGGGTCACAGTTGGCAACGCCTTCGTTGCCCACTGGTTCACGGACGCATCGAGCGGCGAGTTGTCTGTCGCGCCGCCAGAGGTGCCCTTCGCCGTCGGCGATTGTTCCACGCGATCGACGATCATGCCCTTCACCTCGCGATGCCCCTCGACCATGACGACGATGTACTGGCGATCGAACTCAGCCCCATTCAGCTTGCTGAGCCGGTCGTACACCGCCTGATGCTTGGCGTCGAGCTGTGAGGGTTCATCGATACTGTGTCCCTTCACGGCCTGTTTCAGCGCGTTCAGCCCGTTGGTGTGATCGCGCACCATCATCTGCGCGAAATTCTTGACCGCCGGACTCTGCGCATGCTCGGCCGCCAGTTGACCGAGCTTGACCTCGGCCTCGCTGGCCATCATGGCCTGCTTGGCGAAGAGTTCTGCATCAGCGCCGGCTGCCCGCGCGGCCTGGCCGCTGGTTCCAGCCGGAGATTTGCTGTCGGTGATTGTTGTGGACTCGTCGTAGCGGCTTCTGTCCCGGACATCGCAGGCGATCGTCAGGACCGCCACGCACGCCAACGCGGTCCAGCCACTCAGTTTCATGGTCACCTCCTGGGAAGCATGCAACCCCTGTCAGAAGGTGCAAGAAAGTGACCTGAATGTGCTCCCGGCCGGACCTGTTCAGTCGTGGATGCTGGAGAGCGCTCGACTATGTTGCGGGGAGACCTCGTCCGAGGCTGTCGCCATAAAGCCGAGATCGCGCAGCAATCCGTCCCGCAGGGAGTAGATCCAGCTGTGAACCGCCAGCGACTGACCGCGGCTCCAGGCGTCGCGGACGATCGTCGTCAGACACACGTTCCGAGCCTGTTCGATCACGTTCAGCTCGCACAGGCGGTCTATCGCGGCTTCATCCGTGGCCTGGCTGCTGATCGCAGCGGCATGCCGATCGTGGACGTCCTGCACGTGGCGCAGCCAATTGTCGATCAGTCCGAGCGAGTTGCGTTGATACGCTGCCTGAATACCGCCGCACCCATAGTGGCCGCAGACGATCACGTGCTCGACGTGAAGGACCTCCACGGCGTACTGCAGCACGGAGAGGCAATTGAGATCGGTGTGGACGACCACGTTGGCAACGTTGCGGTGCACGAAGAGTTCGCCCGGGGCGAGGCCGACGATCTCGTTCGCGGGGACACGGCTGTCGGAACAGCCGATCCAGACGAATCGGGGCGTCTGCTGACCCGAGAGCTTCGTGAAGAAGTCCGGCTCGCGCGTGGTCATCTCCAGGGCCCATGCGCGATTCTGTTCGAAGAGTTGAGGAAGCTTGCGCACGTCAGGCTCCGAGAAGGGTGCGGATCTGGGAGAGGTGGTGCCGAAGATGCCTGACATAGTCCTCCATCAGGAATCCCAGCGTCACGGTTCCGCCTTCCGGCCCCTCGCCCGATTGTGTCAGGGCGTCGGGCGGCGTGCCGGAGATTACATGCACCAGATGCCGGTTGTAGGCCGCCCAGAGCGTCGCGATGTCCTGGAAGGACCGCTCCGTGTAGCGTTGCCGATCGACCCACTGATCCCCGTCGTACCCCTGAAACACGATTGGCGGCACCCCCCGCCCAATGATGAAACGCCGGTGGTTATTGCACGCAGAATCAACGAGGTGGCCTAGAATTTCACGCGCACACCAGCCATCAGGCCGGGGGCGGCGGCCGGTCAGGGCCTCGTCGGCGTGCTGGAACAGCTTGAGGCCCTCCTGGATGGCGGCATCCAGATCGGCAGCGATGGCGGCTGGTGTCATATGGGTCGTCACATGATACAAATGACGGTCCTGTGGTTGTTCGAGGCGGGAAGGCCGGGACGTGACGGGATTGAGGTTTCGCTTCTGAAAGGAGCCATGATGCGGATTTTGTCCAGTGCAATACTCGCTGCGGCGTTGGTCGTCGCGGGCACCATGAGTCTGGTTGCCCAGGGTGGAAAGCCCGTGACGGTCGAGCAGCATGCCATGACGATGAAGACGATTCAGCAGAATCTGGTTGCGACAAACAAGTCGCTCAAGGGCGGCGACGCGGCAGCAGCAACGACGTCGGCCGAGGCACTTGTAGCAGCATTTACCACGATCGAGACGTTCTATACGCAGCGCAACAAGCCGGACGCGGTGAAGGTGGCTCAGACTGCGAAGACGGGCGCGATGGATGTCGTGGCGGCGTTGAAAGCGGGCGACACGATGAAGGCCCAGATGTCGCTCGGCAACGTCCAGGGCACGTGCAAGCAGTGCCATGGCACGATGCGCGAGGGCGACGGCAAAGACACCCCGTATCGCTTCAGCGCGGCGTCAGGCATCACCCCTCCGTAAGGATCAGCACGACCAGCCGGCGGCTGTCTTCGGATCGGGCCGCCGGCAACTCCCCTCTCCTCTCCTTCTCATCTCACTTCGACGGCATTCGCGTTGCACGAGCTGACGCTCGGAGCAGTGCGAAGGAATGGCTGAAGTGCTCGTTTCGTTCGAACAACCTGTCCGCGATGACCTTGGGGAATACCACGCAAAAGCCGTTGGCCGCCTTGGGGACGACGGCATGTGGGAAGGATGGATCGAGTTCGTACCGATTGACGGCACCACGGAAGTGCTCGTGACCGGCGTCGAATCAACCCAGCCGGAGCACGAGCATCTGCAGTATTGGGCTACAGGGCTCACCCCAATTTTTCTCGAAGGGGCGCTGCAGCGCGCGCGGCGGCCGGTGACAGTGCGAACCCGACCGGTCGAGGTCCCGAACTCCACGGCCCCGAAACCGAGAGATCCAGTCGTCACTCGCGGGATGCCGCCAGGACCGGAGCCTGTCCTGAATCCCTTCTCGATTGGCGAACGAAGTCTCGATGTGCTGAGGCAGGAACTGGGAGCGCTCAACCGGCCCAGGCTGCTCAACATCATCGGCGCCTATGATCTGAATCCAGCGGGAGACACGCTGTCGTGGATGACCGACCGGCAACTCATCCAGTTCATCGTCACCTCGGTCGAGACCCAGCTGGCATTGCGCTCTCGCTGAGAGGTTCAGGGCCGCAGGTATAATTCGGCGCCTTGCAGAACCTCGAGCAGATTCTCCAGACAGTCGATCCGGTCAGCCTTCTGCGCAACTCGCAGATAGGCCCCTATGCGTTCCCGGTCGTGCGCTACGAGTTCACGAACTGGCGGGACGAGCAGCAATCGTGGCGACAGACGTGCGCGCTGTTCGATCAGTCGCACCACATGACGGATCTGTATGTGGAGGGCCAAGACGCCCTGCCGCTGCTGTCGTCGCTCGCCGTCAACAGCTTCAAGGGATTCAAGGTCGATCAGGCCAAGCAGTTCATCGCCTGCAACGATGACGGTCATGTCATCGGCGACGCGATACTCTTCTACCTCGACGAGAACCGCTTGAGCCTCGTCGGCCGCCCGCCGGCAACCAACTGGGTCGAATACAACGCGCAGCTCGGACGCTTCAACGTCAGGACCGAGCGCGACGAGCGCTCGGCGGTGAATCAGGGACGGCGGAAGACCTACCGCTTCCAGGTGCAGGGACCACATGCCGCGAAGGTCATGGAGGCGGCGACCGGAGGACCGACTCCGGACATCCGGTTCTTCCACATGGGAACGTTCACGATTGGCGGATGTCGCGTGCGCGCGCTTCGCCATGGCATGGTGGGCCAGCCGGGCTGGGAGCTGTTCGGCCCGTGGGACGACGCGGAAGTCGTGCGTAATGCGATTCTCGATGCTGGCCGTCAGCATGGGATTCGTCAGGTCGGCTCGCGGACCTACCCGACGAGTTGTCTCGAGTCCGGATGGATTCCTTCTCCGTTACCGGCGATCTACACGAGCCCGGCACTGAAGGCGTACCGGGAATGGCTGAAGCCGACGAGCTATGAAGCGATGGCGTCGCTCGGTGGAAGTTTCACCTCCGCGAACATCGCCGACTACTACCTGACGCCGTGGGACCTTGGCTACGGGCAATTCGTCAGGTTCGATCACGACTTCGTCGGCCGCACCGCGCTCGAAAAGCTGGCCGCTCATCCGGGTCGAACCAAGGTGACGCTCGTGTGGAACGGCGACGATGTCGCGCGCGCGCTGGGCTCGCTCTTCGACGACCGTGGCGGACACATCACGAAGTACATCGACTTGCCGCTCGCCAACTACGCCACGCTCCCCTACGACACGGTGCTGAGCGGCGAACGGACGGCCGGCCTCTCCACCTACACGGGATACAACTTCAACGAGCGTGCGATGCTGTCGCTTGCCATCGTGGACAACGACGTCAGCCGTCCGGGCACCGAAGTGACTGTGGTCTGGGGTGAGGAGAAGGGCGGAACGACGAAGCCAACAGTCGAGCGCCACGTGCAGGCACGCATCAGGGCGGTCGTGCAGCCGGCGCCGATTTCCGAGACCGCGCGGGTCGCGTATCGACCGAAGGCCCTTGCATCATGATCAAGGTCATCGACATCCCGGGCAAGACCGCCGTGCAGACGCCGGACGGTGCGGTGCGCGTGCGCGCAGTCCTGAGCTCGCCGGAGGACGGCACGCGCGTCGAAGTCATGCACGTGGAACTGGCTGCGGGGGAAACACTTCGAATCGAAGCGCCAGACAGGACCCGCGTCGCCTACATCCTCGAAGGCGCGAACGCGACGATCACCCACTCGACCGCCGACAGCACGTCAACCTACGACGGACAGCGGCGCACGGGGATCTACCTCGAGCCCGGCGAAGAAGCGACGATCACCGCCTCGAGCACGCCTCTCGTTCTTCTGGCTGTCACCGTGCCGAAGCACACTGGCCGGCCCACGGGATCGGATTCGCCCTCCGGCTACTTCTTCGACGAATCACGCCTCCGCGTGCTCGTCGACGAAAAGGGTTTCCGGAGACGTACCTTCTGGGTCAATAAGGAAACGGGGCTCTCGGCGTCGTGGGACCTGCAGCTGGGCCGGATGCGGTACGCGGCCCACGCACATTCACCGCGTCACGTGCATCATGCGTCGAAGACGAGTCCGGTCATTCCCGAGCACTTCTATCTGATCGAGACAGGAACGGGAGAAGTGAAGCACGACGGCGGCAGCCTGCCTGTCGGCCCTGGCAGCCTGGTGCTGATCCCGTCGGGCGACTGGCACCAGCTCGTCGCGTCGGAGACCGGATTCGATTACATCGAGTTCCAGGCGCCGTTCGACTTCGTCACCACGATGGATCACGACCCTCTGGGCAAGAACTGGTACATCGACGGCACCGACGACGGCACGGGAAAACCACAACGCTGGGTTCAGAGCTGAGAGGATCTGGCGGACCTTCTAACGCGCCGCGCGAAACAGTTCATCGGCTGCGCTGAGAATCGTCCAACGGAGCCGTTCAGGGTACTGCGGGTTCCTCGCCAGGAAGTCACGGACGATATCCGCAACCTCCGGCGACGCATGACCGGACAGCGTCGCATCCGACCACCGCTGCGGAAAGAAGATGTCCCCGGTCGCCCTGATCTCGCGCAGGAGATCGAGCGCGGGGCGGACGAACCGCTGAGCATGCGTCTGGCGCAGTGGATGATTGAGGTACGCGACCGACTCGAGGACCCACGGTTCACGGCGCCGGTTCTCGACGTTTTGAAAGCGTGCGAACGCCTGCTCCCTGACAGCCGGATCGGCAGACAGCGCCGGCATCACGAAGGCAAAGCGGGCTTTGCGATCGGGATTCTGCGTGCGCTCGAGCTGAGCCTGGAGAATGCCCTGCCAGCTCGGAACCTCCCGCACCGCCAGCTCCATCGCCATGGTGATCTCGTCCGGTTCGGCAAACGTCAACCCGGGGATTCTTTCGTCCCGCCGCCAGACGCGTTCGAGCCAGGCGACGCCGTCTTTCGAGACGACGGTATCGCGATACGCGTTGAACCACGAGGCCTTCTGGCTCTGCGTCGCGCCGCGGTCGATCCCCTGGCGCAGCGTCCGCTCGACAATCACCGTCCGGGACTGGCGCTCGGCTTCGCTGAGGTACTTCCAGAACGTACGCGTGAGGTACGAAAGGATCCGTTGCGTGTTCTGCTCGTCCGTCTCACGCGGAAGCGCCCGCAGGGCCGCATCGACGAAGGCGCCGGGCCGGATCCGCGCGGCCAGCAGGTTGTCCCAGAGCGTGACCCACGCACTCCCGCGTGTCAGCGCGTCCGGAATGTCCTCGACGTGCTCGAGTAAATAGATGCGGCTGGCGTCATCCAGCACGAACAGCCCGTAGCCGACGCCCGCACCATTCGGCAGGACGTAGAGCGGGCGCTCGAGGCCCGCTGCTCCGGCAACTGCTGTCACTCGCCCATCGAGAGCCGCCGGAAGCAACCGGACCGCGCCTGGATAGCCCAGGGCGACCTGAATGCGCTGCGGCCAGATCAATCCGCGTTTCAGCGGATCCGCCATGGTCAGGTTCAACGATGCGATGCGTCCGCGGGAGTCCACGTCGATTGTCGTCTCGAACTCGGGACGCCCGCGTTCCTCGACCCAGGCGCGGCTCCACGCCGCGACGTTCTGCGGCGTGCGCGAGTCGAGAATCCGCACAAGGTCGAGCCAGGTGGCGTTGCCGAAGGCATAGCGTTTCAAGTACTCGCGGAGACCGTCGCGAAACGCCTGCTCCCCGAGCATCGCCTCGAGCTGCCGCATGACGATCGGCGCCTTCTGATAGATGATCGGCCCGTACAGCTGCCCCGCCTCGCTGAGATTGGCAAGATGCTGCCGGATCGGATTCGCCCCCGCGGTCCGGTCCACCTGATATGCCGTCGGATAATGCGCGAGCAGAAACCGGAGCTCGTGATTCACTTCCGGAAACGAGGGGTTCACGATCTTCGCGGCCATGAAGTTCGCGAACACTTCCTTCATCCAGACGTCGTTGAACCACTGCATCGTGACCAGATCGCCGAACCACATGTGGGCGGTCTCGTGCGCGATGGTGCTGGCGCGGTCGAGCAGCTGATTCTGTGTGGCCGATTCGTCGAGCAGCTGGCTCGACTGGTTGTAGAGAATCGCGCCGGCGTGCTCCATTCCGCTGAACTGGAATGACGGGATCATCACGATATCGAACTTGCCGAAGGCGTACGGGATCGCCGTGTAGTCTTCGAGCCAGGACAACGCCCTGGCGTGGAGATCAAAGATGGCGTCGCGGTTCCGGGCGACCTTCGCGGCGTCCGTTTCGCGGTGGAACATGCGCATCACCCGCCCACCACGCGTCGCCGTCTCGACCGAGAACTTTCCGGCAACGAAGGCAAACAGGTAGGTCGGAAGCGGCTCCGTCTCGGCGAAGCGCACGCGCTTGAACCCCGGCGGCGGCGCGCCCTGCCCGGCCTCCCCAAGCTCACGGCCGTTGGCGACCGCCTGCCATGACTCGGGCACGTCCAGCGTCAGCGTGTATCGCGCCTTCAGATCCGGCTGGTCAAAACACGGAAACGCGAACTGCGCCCTCGCGGGAACGAACAGGGTGTAGAGGAACTCGTCGTTGCGGTTGAGCGCATCGTCACCGGCGACGAACTCGATCTCGACCTCGTTGGCCCCGCGGGTCGTCGCCGCTGACGGGACGATCAGGTGACCATCGGCGATCTGTGGCTTCGTCTCCCGGCCGTTGACCGCCACGTGCCCGATGCGATCCGCGGGCTGTGCAAAGTCGAAGACGACACGATGAGGTGCCTTGAGATCGAATCGAACGCGGACTCTTCCGCGGACCGGCGCCGTCCTCTCGGCCGGCACGATGAACCGCAGATCGTAGCGAAGGTTCTGAATCGCAGCGCGGCGTTCCGCCGCGAGCGCTTCCGGCACACCGGGACCAATGGGAGAGGTGGTGCTCGCCTGCAGCGTCATCAGGAAGAACCCGGCCAGAAGAATGTTGAACATCTAGACCGGGAAAAACACGCGCTGGACAAACCAGTACGTGCCGGCGGCGATGACGACCAGCGAGCCGGCCCACGCGACGCGGCGTCCCATCAGATCGCTATAGCGCCGGATCGCAGCAAGTCCGGCCGTCACCACCACGACAATCGCGACCTGCCCGATCTCCACGCCGACGTTGAACGAAAAGAGCGACCAGCCGAGCGCCTCCGAGGGCAGGCCGAACTCCCGAAGCACATTGGCAAAGCCGAACCCGTGAACGAGGCCGAACACGAGCGCCACCCAGCCGCGAAGGTCTCGACCGTTTCCGCGTACCAGATTGTCCGCACCGACGAACACGATGCTCAGGGCGATCGCCGGCTCGATGATGCTCGCTGGCGGCGACATGTAATTCAGCGCCGCGAGCGACAGCGTGATGCTGTGCCCCACCGTGAAGGCCGTGACGATGCGCAGGAGGGCAAGCCAGGATCCGCCGAGCAGCAGCAGTCCGACGAGGAAGAGGATGTGATCCGGGCCGATCATGATGTGGTGGATGCCGGAGGCGATGAATGTCTTCATCACCTCGATCGCTCCCTGCGTCGTCCCGAGATAGTAGGTGTGCCCGTTGGACCCGGCGTTGAAGATCACCTGCTGCCGGAGCGCGGTGCCTTCGTAGATGTTGATGAACGTCTGATGGTTCGGATCGTAGGGAAACAGGTTCGTGTCGATGGCGACGGCACCCGGCTCCTGATCGGGAATCCGGTAGCGGAGCTTGATTGCCTGATCGTTCGGAAGCGCCTCGACATCCGTCCACATGAACCGAAGGCGCTCGCCGGAACGCAGATCGAGGCGCGGCTGGAGCAGGTCGCCGATTCGCTTCGCGTTCTGCCGGACAGTTTCCGGTTGCAGCAACGCGGCCGGCTCCATGCCCAGGTCGTGCGCCACGTCGATGACGTGCACGACCAGATTGCCTTCGATCGCCCCGTCGCGGAAGACGATATCGAGGTAGCTGAAGGGAGCCGGGTGTGCGGCGAGGCGACCGCTGAGCATGACGAGAACAGCCGCGGTCGCGAGAACCCTTGCGAACATGAACTTCTGAATTCTAAGCCGGTTCAATGGGTTCATCGGGTTCAGGAGGTTCAGGGTCCGGTTCAGGGGGTTCAGGGGGTTCAGGTGCAGGTCCGGAACGAACCGGTTCGTTGCGTCGGGAGTGTCGGCGGCGGGTCTCGTGCGGAGCCGTTGAAGTTCGCAGGTACTTAATCAACCCGCTCGCGGCCTTCGAAGCTCGTTTCGAGAGGCGCTGCAACGGTACGACCTGGTCCTGAGTGAAATAACCACGGTCGACACCGTCGCGCAATGCGTCGAACGTTTCGTGCAGCTCTCCATTTGCAGTGCGCAGGTATCGCGCGAAGTCGCCGGGAAGGTACCGGCCGAAACCTTCTGCAATGAGCCGTGGCGCTGCGCCTGCGGCGCTACGCAGTTGGTCTGTCAGCTTTGCGTCGCGTGTAATCGGCCCCGTCTTGAGCAATGCGTACACCCGTAACTTGAGTTCGTACGCAAGCTGCCAGGCAATCAGTTCTTCGGGCGACCGCGCTCCTGCCATGCGCGCGACTGCTGCATCGCACATGCCGCCGCGCCAGCGAACCTGATGAACCCGCAACTCTTTGAACCTAAAGGAACCCTATTGAACCCCGTGAACCAAGACTCATGAACCTGTTGAACTTTCTGAACCCCCTGAACCCTGTTCATGTTTCAAGAACTCCAACCCTCCCTGAAGGGGTCGTCCTCATCGAGGAGAAACGTGTGCTCTCCAGTGATCCACGCCGTCCCCTCGATCTCCGCAATGAGTGCCGGTGACTCGGCGACCGTGACCCGTCGAACAGCCCGGCCGCGAAACATGGCGCCGGTGACGCTTTCGTGAACGAAGCGCTGATCGCCGGCAAGAATACCCATCGCGTCGAGGACCGCCATCACCGCGGACGTCGCGGTCACGTTGGGTGAGCGATCGACGACGGCACCGGTGACGACCACGCTGCGGAGGTGCGCTTCGGGATCCGATGGCGGGCCCGTAAAGACAACTCCCGCCACGCCATGTGCTTCGGGATCGACCGGATGCACGAACTGCGAAGCCTTCAGTGCCTCCTGCAGATCCACGGCAAGCTTCCGCAAATCGTTCAAACGGTCGGGACGCAGCGGAATGCCGACCGCCTCAGTATCGACAATCGCGTAGAACAACCCGCCGTACGCCACATCCATCCGCAGTTCGCGCGTGCCGACCTTCACACGATGCGCCACGGTGTGGACGAACGACGCGACCGTTGTGACGACGACTGAGTGAATGCGCCGTTCGGAGCCTGAGCCCTCGGACCGGACGACGGTGTGGACTGGTCCCGCCGGTGTGTCGAAGTCAAGACGCACGTCGCCGGTTGAGCCGCCGGAAACGATCAAGTCGCGTGCGACTGCAATGGTCGCAATCGCGATGATGCCGTGCCCGCTCATGGCCGGGTATCCGCCGCCGTCCATGAAGAGCAGACCCGCGTGCGCGTCGCGCGAGACCGGCTCCGTCAGCGCCGCCGCGACCATGTCGGCATGACCGCGCGGCTCGAGCACGATCGCGCGGCGCAGGGCGTCGCCGTTTCTCCGCAGCCAGGCTTGCTTGTCGCTCATCGTCCGTCCAGGCGGGGCGGGCATGCCGTCCACCACGAGGCGCAGAGTCTGGCCTCCTGCATGCGCGTCAATTGTTCTGATCGCCTGAACCACGTGCCGGGCTACGCTAGCACGCGAAGAACGCTGTGCTGGCCCGAATAGCGGACGGCGCAAGGGACAGCTGAGCCGTTACGATCCGCCTTTCCGGCATTTCCCGCCAGTTTTTCAGTGGCTCATCGTTTGCACTTCCCCGGGTGCCAGCCTGGGACCGGGAAGCAATGCAGATACGTTTCGTGAAGACAACGCTGGCGATCATGGCGGTCTGCGTGCCGCTCGCCACCCCTCCGGCGAGCGACGCAGGCCAGCGAGCACGCGGTCGCGCCCGTGCCGCCGAACAGAACCTGAGCCCCTCACGCCCTTCGGAAACGAACGGACGCGGCAGGCTCGGGGCGTCGCGTATCTATCTCGATCCTGCTAGCACGAACGGTTACGACTCCGGGTACAACCGCGGCCTGATCGACGGCCGGGACGGCCAGCGGTACGACCCCGTCAAGCATCGCGATTATCGCGACGCTCAGAGGGGCTATTCCACTTCGTACGGGTCGAAGGACGCGTACAAGACCAACTTCCGTTCGGGTTTCCGGCAGGGATATGAGGACGGCTACCGGGAAGGCGGGCGCACGCGTTAAGATTACAGGTTCAAGGCCTCGCCCTGCCGGGCAGGCTCACAAGGGCCGGTATCGTCTAGGGGTTAGGACGGTTGGTTCTCAGCCATCAAACCGGGGTTCGAATCCCCGTACCGGTACCACATATGTGGCAACACCCGCCTCGCCGGCCAGCGCGCTGAACGAGGCTTCCCCGCCCTAATCGGTGCCACGCAGTTGGAGCACGCGCGCGACGTTCTCGCCGATCTCTCGGCCGAGGCGACGACCGTCGGAAAGATCTTCGTATGGCCGCACCCACACGTGCACACCGTCAGACACGCGAATCAACTCGGCGAGCAGGCCGGGGCCACGACCGGCTCCGAGGTCACGCGCGTTGACGATGTAGTCGATCCGATAATCGGCAGCCAATCGCCGGAGGTCGGCGTTGGATCTTCCATACACCGCGGTCGTGGTCGGTCCGACCACGCCCACCGAGTCGCCGCCGGTCGTCGCTACTTCCGCAACGATCCACTCGGCGATTGACGCCTCGAAGGGCATGATGGCGATGCGAACGCGCGGCGTTTCGCGGTTCGACTGAGACACAAGAAATGCGCCGACGATCACGGCGACGACGAGAACGATCGCGACACGTGTCCATCGCCGGGATGCCAAGGGCGGCACCACGGGCACGTGATCGTCGCCAACCCGCGTGACGGCAGGAACCAGCCGATAGCCGCGGCGCGGCACGTTCTGCACGTATCGTGGCTCGCCGCCGGAATCACCGAGCGCCACGCGGAGCTGACGCACGCAGAAGTGCAGGCTGGCGTCGAAATCGACGTGTGTGTCGCGCCACAACCGCTCGCGAATCTCCTCACGCGTGACGATGGTACCGCTGCGTTCGACGAGCAACTGCAACAGTCGCGCGGGCTGTGGCGGCAGCCGTTCTGCGTCGCCGGCGCCGGACTTGCGCAGCTCACTGCTCGCGACGTCGAACTCGAACTCCCCGAACCGAAATCGATCCGCCAATGACCGCCCTTTCTTCGCATTGAGTATGCCTCCCGATCGCCTCTTGCGCCACGGCTGTACTGAGCGCGGGTCGAGACCTGCGGCGTTCTCCGCCGGATCTCAGGGTTTGCTCAGGGCTTCCACGGCTTCGCTCCGTTGACGTGCGTGCGGCCGGAGGCCATTCTGCCCGCTCGCCTATCTTCAGGAGATGAATCCAATGCTCATACTCAACCGCCGTCGTTGGGTGGTCCGTACGCTGAGCGGCGCCCTCGCCGGGCTGGCCACAGCACGCCCGTCGTCGTCTCAACAGCCGGCCGCCATCCCACCCGGCTCCGGTCCGCTCGCGCACGATCATGTGCAGCGGTTTGTACAGGCGGCACACAGCGACCTCGACACGACGTGTCAGATGCTCGACGCCACCCCACGGCTGATCCGCGCGACGTGGGACTGGGGCGGCGGCGATTTCGAAACAGCGCTCGGCGGCGCGGCGCACATGGGACGGCGTGACATCGCGGCCCTGTTGCTGGATCACGGGGCACCACTCGATCTGTTTGCGGCGGCGATGCTCGGCGAGCTCGCCATCGTTCGCGCCGCGCTCGAGGCGCGGCCCGGGCTGGCCCGCGTTCCCGGACCGCACGGAATTCCGCTGATCGCCCATGCGAAAGCGGGAGGTCCGGCAGCCGTGCCAGTATTCGACTACGTCAGCACCGTGTTGGCGCAACTCGCAAACAGGAAGTAGCGATGCACCTCGACGGAGCGATGCTGTTCGTGAAGGATCTCGATCGGATGACGGCGTTCTATCGCGACGTCCTGCAGCTCCAGCCCGTCGAGGACACGCGCTTGGACAATTGGGTGGAGTTCAAGGGCGACGGTGCGCGATTCTCACTGCACGCCATTCCGCCGGCAATCGCAGCGAGCATCCACATCGACTCGCCGCCGCGGCCGCGCGAGCAAGGGGGCATCAAGCTCACCTTCATCGTGCGCGATGTCCACTCGACCCTCGAGAGAATTACCGCGATGGGACTGCCGCTTCTCAGGCGCCCGTGGGGCGGCACCGACGGGGTCGATCCCGAAGGCAACGTCTTCGCCCTCAGCGCACGGCCGTAAGAGAGCCTGGCGACGCGGCGGGGCACGCGCACGAATGGCGACGTGTCAGGCTTTGGCGCAAAGGCTGTGGCTTGGACAAGGAGGACCTGAAGGTTCCACGAGCTCTATTTCATCTGCGACGATTTGGACGCCGAGATGAAGCTCCCCTCGAGCAAGCCGTGCTAAGGGCCTCAGGATCAGGCGGCGATGCCCACAAATTCCACGTTCTCGGTGTCGCCCTCTTTTGCATAACCGCGTACCGGTACCATCCTTCGCTCTCCTGCATTCCTGAGCGAGCAGGAGTTCACGTAGGACGCGATCGAGCCCACCGACGCCAAGACACTATGGTCCGGAGCCGGAACGTCCGGTCGCGGTGCGGCGCCGAGCCGCATTTTCGCCAGTTGGAAACGGCTCGACGGGTGGCTGGCAGGTCGGGAGGCTCCGGCAAGCAACCTCAGTATTAATGAGAGGCGGCCCTAATGTTCCCGATCGTCCGCGACCCGGTATCTGTAGCCCGTGCCACGGACCGTCTCCACGGATCCGGCATCGGCGCCGAGCTTCCTGCGCAGGGATCGAACAACGACATCAACGACGTTGCTCGCCGTTGGATTTCTGTGTCCCCACACTGCTTCCATGAGGTCATACCGACCCACGGCTTTTCCAGGACGTTCCTGCAGGTACCGCATGACACCAAATTCGAGCGACGTCAGCCCGACGCGACCAGAGCTCAAGATAAGTTGATGGGCCTCGACGTCGAGGACTCTCGAGGACTCGAGGTCCTCCGCCGTGATTTCGGCACCGACCATCGCCGTTAACCATGCATCGACCGAACCGGGGCCCATATCGAGCATCATCGAGTGCAGTATCTGTCCCCCGACCTCGATCGTCGGCTCGGTAGCGGGCCGGAACCCCAGCTTGGCCGCCGCCCCTCCGGACAGCTCGGGATTGGCGATCACCGCGTAGACCCAGCGCAACGTTCCCCGCATTTCCACGTACGTCCGTTTGATATCCACAAAGGACGCGGCCTTCGACAGCGACGGAGCTTCGCCAACGTCCCGATCGAGCAAGCGTCGGATGAAGATCGCAGCCGACGGGCCGCGCGGGAGCACGTCGCGACGCCATGCAGCCGCAATCGGATCCGAAGCATAGACGGCGTCATTCACGTCCGACGCACAGATCGCCACACAGATCCCGCACGCGCCGCCGTCGCGATCGCGCACGATGCGGAAGGCGTCAGGCTGATAGCGCCACCAGGCCAGGAGCGCCTCGCGCTCCGGAGCGGCCCGCTCGGTCACGATCTGGTGCACCGCCGGCTCGTCATCCGGTGTAGCGGGCTCCAGAGCGAGCGGCTGTGGACCGATCGGGAAGAACGCTTGCCGAAGCACGGGATTCTGGATCAGGAAGAGGAGGTCGGCGGTGTAGCGCCACGGCTCCATGCCGTGGGCGACCCGGAGCCTGTTCTGCAGGTACGCCCACGCTGCGCGACGATACTCGCGATGGGAATCCGGATCCCGCGTCGCCAGACTGCTGGCAATGGCACTGCGTACCGCATCGTGAATGAACAGGCCGTCACGGCCAGGCTCGACAAACGGGAGCACGACGAGCCGTTCCATGGTGTCGCGTGGCGGCGCCTCCGGCAGGAGCGCGTGAAGAAGCGGCTCGGTCACGCAGCGGACGACGGAACTGGCTTCGAGCGCGCGCCGCGTGAGGGGATCGGGGACGGCCTCGATATAGGAGCGGG
>DATLLQ010000005.1:0-2510 GCA_035537775.1 Vicinamibacterales bacterium
CCCGCGCACCAACGCGACGTGAGTCTGGTTATCGAGTTGGCTTTCGTATGCGTAGATCCGGAACGCGCCGTGGATAGTCGGCAGGTCGGCGGATGCCGCGCGCTTCACAAGTCGCTCTGTACGCATGCGGTATTGAATCAGATCAGCAATCGTGGCGACCAACAGGTTGTGTCTTCTGGCGAACTTCGCCAGCTCAGGCACGCGGGACATCGTGCCGTCCTCATTCATGATCTCGCAGATCACGCCAGCGGGTGTGAGCCCGGCGATAACCGCCAGATCAACTGCGGCTTCCGTGTGCCCAGCCCTCACGAGCACGCCGCCCTTCCGGGCACGCAGCGGGAACACGTGTCCAGGTCTCGTGAGATCACGCGGTTTCGACGCCGGATCGATCGCCACGCGCACCGTTTGCGCCCGATCGGCCGCGGAGATGCCGGTCGTCGTGTCGTCGCGTGCATCGACCGAGACACACATTGCCGTGTCGCGGCGCGAGGAGTTGTCATTGACTTCTAACGGAATAGCAAGCTGATCGAGCCGCTCCGGCGTCATCGCCAGACAGATGAGACCGCGTCCATGTCGTGCCATGAAGTTGATCGCCTCCGGCGTCACCTTCGAGGCGGCCATCGTCAGATCGCCCTCGTTCTCGCGACTTTCATCGTCGACGACGACGACCATGCGGCCGGCACGAATCGCCTCCACAGCCTGGTCGATCGTCGCAAACGGCCCGCGACCACGGGCACCCTTGGCAATGCGAAGTGCGGTGTCTTTGCTAGTCATGTTACCCAGTCGCTCCCTTGAGTTGGGAGGCTACAGCAAAGCCCTCGTTAACAGAACCACCGGCCCCACGAAGAAGCGTCGTTGCCACCATCCGCGACACAAGCGGGTTCATGGAGTCAGCCCGCTCCGCGCGGCCAGCTCCATCGACCGCGCGACGTACTTGCCGACCATATCGCACTCCACATTGACGCGGTCACCGGCTCGAAGCAATGACAACGTGGTATGCGACCACGTGAACGGAATGATCATCACGTGCACCACACTGCGATCGAGCCGCGCCACTGTCAGGCTGACGCCTTCGAGGGCGATCGAGCCCTTGAGAATGACGTACGGCTCCAGGTCCGCCGGAATGCGAACCGCAATCCAATACGACTCCCCGTCCTGGCGGATGGCATCGACCACTCCGACGCCATCGACGTGCCCTTGCACGAAATGTCCGCCGAATCGGCCATCAGCGCGCATGGACCGTTCGAGATTCACTGGCCGCCCCGGCGCGAGAGTGCCGAGCGTCGTCACACGAGCGGTCTCCGGTCCGATGTCCGCCGTCCATTCCGCGTCGCTGCACGTCGTCGCCGTCAGGCAGACACCGTTCACGGCAACGCTCTCTCCGTGATGAAGCTCCGATCCCATCGGCGTGCGAATCGTCAACGTGAAGCCAGACGATGTGAGCACGACGTCCGAGACGATGCCGACCGATTCAATGAGGCCGGTGAACATATCCCTCGATGAGGACGTCTGGCCCGAGCTGCTCGACCCTGTTCTCGATCAGCGAGGTGGGCGAAAACGCGCAACCCTCGAGCAGTGGTACGCCGCCATCTCCAAGCCACATGGGCGCCACGTAGAGTTGGACGTAGTCCACGACGCCTTCGTCCCAGGCCGCACGCTGCACGCGAGCCCCACCCTCGAGAACCAGGCTCTGCACGTCAAAATTCGGCAGCACAGACAGTGCGGCAGCGATCCCCGGCCTCGGCACCGGAATCAGGCGGGCACCCGCCTCGTGCAGGGCCTCGGCCCGCTCGGTCCTGAGCGATTCCGCCGCTGTGAGTATTATCACCGGTCCCGCTGAGAGGGTCGAAATTAGGCGCGCCCCGGCTGGAGTCCGCAGCCGGCGGTCGAAGACGACCCGGACCAGCGGCCGTTCCCTGTAGACCTCGCGAGCCGTCAACAGCGGGTCGTCGATCAGGATCGTCCCCGACCCGACCGCAATCGCGTCGGTGCACGCCCGGATATAGTGCGCGTGCGTCATCGCGCGCGGCGAGGTCAACTGGGTGCGCTGGCCTGCTTCGGCGGCGATCCGACCATCGAGGCTGGTGGCTGCCTTGAGAGTCACAAACGGCCTCCCCTTCCGTGTCGTCGTGAGGAAAGGCTGGTTCAAGCGAACCGCCGCGTCATAGCCGACACCGGTTTGCACTTCGATGCCGTTGGCGCGCAGCATCGCAAACCCGCGTCCGCCGACAAGCGGAAATGGATCTTCCATCGCCGCGACGACGCGACGGATGCCGGCGGCGATGATCCGTTCCGTGCACGGTCCCGTCTTGCCGGTGTGGACGCACGGCTCGAGCGTGCAGTAGAGCGTGGCGCCGCGCGCGTCGCGCCCCGCCTCTTCGAGCGCGTTCACCTCGGCGTGTGGTTCACCGGCGCGCTCGTGTGCACCCTGACCGAGCACGACCCCTTCATCCGACACGATGCACGCACCAACGACGGGATTCGGCGTCGTGCGGCCGAGGCCGCGGCGC
>DATLLQ010000006.1:0-4070 GCA_035537775.1 Vicinamibacterales bacterium
ATGCCCTCGCCGGATAACCCCAGGGATGTGCCGCGCCTCTTCGCCCAACGTGACGCGCTTCGCGCGGCGACGAGAAACAACGTGGCCGTATACGTCGTGTCAACACAAGGCTTGACGACTGAGCTGAGCCCCGCCGGTCTCCCCGGTTCCGTAACGGGCCCTCTCGTCAGGATGGCCGGTCAGCGTTTCCTGGCGGAAGAAACCGGCGGAGATGCGATCGTCAACTCCAACAACTTCGGGGACGGCTACCAGCGCTTCGTGCGCCAGACCAATCAGTACTACCTGCTCGGCTACACGCCCTCGGTCGAGCATCGCGACGACACATTCCACCAGCTCACGGTGCGGGTCAATCGGCCTGGAGTCACCGTGCGCGCCCGGCAGGGATACTACGGCGTCAACAGGGAATCGGCTCCCTCGTCGGCGCCCCTGTCCGCTCCGTTGGCGGAACCCGCCGCACCCGGCTTGTCGGCTGAGGCGATGGACGCATTGCGCCTGCCGCTAGCCCTCAATGGCCTCACGCTCGATCTTGCGGCGACGCCGTTTCGTGGAACCGGCGGCAACGGATCGGTGCTGATCTCAGCCCGCGTCCGCGGAGACGCGCTCGTGCTCGGCGCCGGCGAGCTGATGGAAGTCGGCTTCCGCGCGACGACGACGGAGGGAAAGACGACGCCGGGCGCGTTCCATGTGATCAAACTGGATCTGACGGATCGATCGCGCGCGGCCGCGCAGTCGTCAGGCCTGCAGTTTGTGGACTGGATGGCGCTTCCCGCCGGCCGCCATCAAGTGCGCTTCGTCGTGCATCAGCCGAACGGCAAGACCGGCATGGTGGTCGGCGACGTGGACGTCCCTGACTTCAAGGCACCGGTCTCGATGAGCGGCCTGGTCCTGGCCTCCTCTCGACTCAGCGCACAGCCGCCGCTGAAGATGGACGAGCCGCTGCGGAAGATCCTGGGAGCGCACCCCACGGCGGAACGGACATTCGCTCGCAGCGATGCGGTGACCGCATACGCCGAGCTGTATACGAACGGCCGGCCGGACGCGACCTCGGCGACGCTCGCACCCGCCACGCAGCTGAGCCGCTCGCGTCCGGTTGACGTCACGCTCTCGTTCCTCGACCAGAGCCGGTTCGGCGCACTCGCGCGTCTTCCGATGCGTGAGCTGCAGGTGGGCGACTACGTTCTGACGCTCGATACCCGGGTCGGACGTCAGAGCACGCGCCGGCAGGTTGTCTTCTCTGTCACCGAGCGATAACGCAGGCGGACCGCTCTCCGTCAGAAAGACGTACCTGCCACGACCTGACATCAGCCCGGCCATCATCCGCTCGAGGAACCGAGAAGCTTTTCGACCGTTTCCGCGTCTAAAGGGTAAACATCCGGGCAGTCAGGCAGGTAATATCTGAACGCCAGCCCGCTGCCCCTTTCCCGGAGGTCACATGCGAATTCGGTCCTTGGTCCCTCTGGTCGTCGTCTGTCTTTGCGCTGCCGGGGTTCAAGCGCAGCAGCAATTGAACGTCATCGCCACGATGATGGATCCGTCGACCAACGCGCCCTCGGAGACGCTCATCCCCGAAGAAGTCCGCCTCACGGAAGACGGTGTGCAGCTGAAGGTCCTGAAGACGGCGCCCGTCGATCGCGTGGTCAAGGTGCAGCTCCTGATCGACAACGGCGTCGGCATCGGGCCGAATCTCTCGCAGCTCCGCAGCGGACTGCGCGGCCTGGTCGAGAAGCTGCCGGCGGATGTCGAGACCTCGATCTACACAACCGCTCCGCAGGGGCGCCTGCTCCAGCGCGCGACCAAGAACCGGGAGGATCTGCTGAAGGCTGTCGACCGGCTGGCACCGGATTCGAGCCCAGGGCGCTTTACGGAGAGCCTCGCCGAAGCCGGTGAACGCGCGGCCAAGGACAAGGACGCCTTCACGGTCGTCATCATGGCCGGCACGATCAGTGGCGACGCCAACCTTCCGGACGGAACCATTCAGCGGGTCGTGCTGGCCTTCGCCAACCGCCCGAGCGTCGTGCACGTGCTGCTCTACGCCGGGGAACGGGCCGCCTTCGGCGGGCAGGCGCAGATCGACGTCGGCGAGATGATCACGAAGAACACCGGCGGCCGTTACGAGTACATCAACACCATGAACCGCTACGCGACCATGCTGCCCGAGTTCAGCGAAGGCATCGCCAAGCAGATGATCGGCAGCAAGCGCCAGTGGCGTGTCACCGCGCAGCGCGCCGAGGGCAAGACGGGGCCGTTGGGCAAGTTCTCGATTGCAGCGGGCGCGCGGGTTATCAGCAACGTTCGAATCGAATAGAACGTTCGAAACGTTCGGGGAGTTCAGCATGAAGCGAGCAGTTGCGAGCATCACGGCGGCAGCGGCGATCGTGGCCGCTGCCACGGCGGCCTTGTCGAGCGACACCACCCTGCGCTCGGCGCTGCACGACTACCGCGTCGTCACGTTCGTGGAGAACCTCGTACAGCCCTGGTCGATCGCCTTCCTGCCCAACGGTGACGCCTTGATCACGGAACGACCTGGCCGTCTTCGCATTGTCCGGAACGGCAAGCTGCTGCCACAGCCGGTCGAGGGCGTGCCCAAGGTCCTCCAGACGTCTCAGGGCGGGCTGCTGGAGGTGATGCCGCATCCGAGCTTCGCGTCGAACCGGCTGCTCTATCTCTCCTATTCAAAGGCCGGCGCGACGGAAGCGCAGGCAACGACGACGCTCGTGCGGGGACGGTTCGAAAACGATCGGCTGACCAACGTCCAGCAGCTCTTCGAAGCTACGGCGCAGGGGCGCAATCACTTCAGCGGCAAGATCGCCTTCGACAAGAACGGCTACCTGTTCCTGTCGGCCGGCGATCGGCAGGTGGCGCCGGAAGGCAATCTCGAGGCGCATCCGGCGCAGCTCCTCTCAAACCATCAGGGCAAGATCATCAGGCTTCACGACGACGGGCGCGTGCCGGCGGACAACCCGTTCGTGAAACAGGCGGGTGCGAAGCCGGAGATCTGGAGCTACGGGCATCGCAACGTGCAGGGGCTGCTCGTGCATCCGGCCACGGGCGAACTGTGGGCGGATGAGCACGGCCCGCAGGGCGGCGACGAGCTCAATCGCATTCAGGCGGGACGCAACTACGGATGGCCGGTCATCGGCTACGGCGTGAACTACACCACCGGTCTTGCGATTCACGCCGGCACACACAAGGAAGGCATGGAACAGCCAGTCAACGTGTGGGTGCCGTCGATCGGCATCAGCGGCCTGATGGTCTATACCGGCGACAAGTTCCCCCAGTGGCGCGGCAACATCTTCGCCGGCGGCATGAACGGGCAGCAGTTATCGCGGCTCACCCTCGACGGCCAGCGCGTCGTCAGCCAGGAACTGCTCGTGCAGCGCATGGGGCGCATTCGCGATGTGCGGCAGGGCCCCGACGGCTATATCTATCTGGTCACCGACGATCGCGATGGCAAGCCGACGCCGGTCTATCGGTTGGAGCCGGTCGAACGGAAATAAAACGTTCGGATCGTTCGGATCGTTCGAAACGTTCGAAACGTTCGGGTCGTTCTGATCCGTTCGAGTCGTTCGAGTCGTCCGTCGTGTCCGTCGTGTCCGCCGTCAGGCGGACCGGCCGGCGGACCTGACTTCGGCGACGCGCGCTTTGATGAGGCGTTTCACGAGCGCGACCGGCAGCGGCCGGTCGAGCGGGAACTGGATCGTCCCCGTAGACATCTTGTAGCCCTTCAGCGCCGCCGCGTTGGCGAGGCGGATCTTCGCGCCCATCGGGTACACGCTCGTGTGCTCCCTGAACGCCGCGTAGTAGACGAACGTCCGCCCATCCAGCCTGAAGCCAGGAATGCGATAGGAGAAGTGCTCGACCGCATCCGGCGCAATCGCGCGAATGATCGTCCGCATCTCCTGCATGCGACGACGGGCGCCGGGAGGCAACGCGGCAAGATACGCGCGCACGAGTTCGCGGTTCCGACTGCTCGCTTCTCTGTTCGTGTTCATGTTCGGTTCAGAGATCGTTCGCTGATGTTCGCCACCCTCAGAACGGTTCGCTCAGCGATTCATCGGTGGCAGCAACGG
>DATLLQ010000007.1:0-75220 GCA_035537775.1 Vicinamibacterales bacterium
CCGTACAAAGAAACGCGGCCCGGCGAACGCGCCTGGGCCGCAGAAAACGTAGGCAAAATCAACGGCGCCCCCGCAGTGGCGAGGGCGTGCGGAGACGTCAGCGAATCTGCTCGTTCGTGTCGTCGCCGCCGGAACGTTCCATCGAATCCGGCATCATCTCCGACGACTCGTTGCTGGCGCTGCCGCTCGTCTGATCCATCATCTCCTTGCGGCGACGATGGCTGGCCATGCCGCCCTTGCGGCCGGCCTCACGTGCTTCCTCGCTGGTCCACTCGTGGGCCGTGCCCTTCTGATGCGCAGCCTTGCCGCCCTTGCTTGCGATCTCGCGCTGCTTGGCGCGGTCCATCGAGGCGAATCCGCGATCCTCTTTAGCCACACTTTCCTCCCTGATTCACTCGCGAGTCCTCCGCACACGCCCGCGAGGAGAACCCCGGTCCCGTTCCAGGCGTCGCGCCGCGCAGCGGCGTCGCGCGCCCATCCAAGGTTGCGGCTGCAACGGATGTGCCACGGCTCAGGAGTGACCGTGGATAACCGCCATCCGTGCATCGACTTACCGGGAGGCCAGCGTGATGTCTGCGGCTGGCACGCATCTGCAGCATGCCAGCGTGCGGCGGGTTTTCGTTGATGCGCTGTTACTTGCGGGTGGCGAGGAATGTAATCAACGCCTTCAGCCGAGCAATTGTTTCTTCACGGCCGAGCAGCGTCATCATCTCGAAGAGGCCGGGACTCGCCGTTCGACCGGTCAGCGCCACGCGCACCGCATGGATGAGCACGCCGGCCTTTATGCCCCGTCCGGCTGCCGTTCCACGCACCGCGCCTTCCACATGTGGTTCATCGAATGGACTCACCTCAGCGAGCGCTTCGGTGAGCACAGCAATATGGCCGGCGAGGTCGGGAGCGCCAAGATGTTTCTCGATCGCATCCGGCTCGTACTGAACAGCTGAGGCGACGAGCGGCCGCCCTTGATCGACAAAGTCCGTCAGCCGCTTCACGCGCGGACGCAGCAACTCGAGCAGGCGGGAGAACGCTGCCTGATCGCGCACGAGCGGGCTGTCGGCAAGACCAGCCTCCTGGATGATCGCCTGTGCATGCCTGGCCAGCTCGCCAGCGGGCAGGCGAGAGAGATACTGCGCGTTCATCCAGTCCAGCTTATCGGTGTTGAACACGGCGTTCCCACCGCTGATCTTGTCGAGCGAGAAGCTGTCGATCAGCTCCTGACGTGACATCAGCTCGCGGTCGTCGCCGGGTGACCAGCCAAGGAGCGCGAGAAAGTTGACCATCGCCTCGGGCAGATACCCCTGCCGGGCGTACTCCATCACCGACGTCGCGCCGTGGCGTTTGCTCAGGCGCTTCTTGTCTGCTCCGAGGATCAGCGGCACATGCGCGAAGCGCGGCACCGGCGAACCGAACGCTTCGAACAACAGGACGTGCTTGGGTGTGTTCGAGATGTGGTCGTCGCCGCGGATCACGTCGGTGATCTGCATATCCACGTCGTCGACGACCACCGACAGGTGATACGTCGGCAGACCATCCGATCTGAGGATGACGAAGTCCTCGACGTTCACGGTATCGAACTCGATCGTCCCGTGCACCGCATCGTCAAACGCCGTGTGCCCCGGGCGGACGCGAAAGCGGACGGCATACGGCGCGCCGGACGCTTCCCGCGCGTGACGGTCGTCATCGGTCAGCGCCAGACAGGCGCGGTCGTACTGCCACGCCGCGCCGCGCTGTTCGGCGCGTTCACGCTCCTCGCGCAGCCGATCAGGCGTGCAATAGCAGCGGTACGCCCGGCCGGATTCCAGCAGACTCGCAACCGCGGCGCGGTAGCGCTCGACGCGCTGCGACTGGAAATACGGCGTGTGCGGGCCGCCGGCTTCAGGCCCCTCGTCCCAGTCCAGCCCGAGCCAGCGCAGGCCATCGAGAATTCCCGTCACCATGTCGGCGGACGATCGCTCGGCGTCGGTGTCTTCGATACGGAGGATGAACGCCCCGCCGGTGCGGCGTGCGTAAAGCCAGTTGAAGAGTGCCGTGCGGGCGCCGCCGACGTGCAGATATCCGGTTGGAGAAGGTGCAAACCTGACGCGAGGAACCACTCTTCTAATTCTAGGCTACCCATCTCTCAGCGCCGCTCTCACCGTGGCGGGTTCGATGACGAACGAAGCGATGAGAATCGCGACAGACGCAGCGACGAACAGCATCGCGAACTCGGGGTGGTCGCCGCTGATTCCCAGCGCCGCTCCAATCTGAACGACCGCGAACACGACGTCGCAGACGCGAGTCCACCGCTCGGTGGACGCCTGCTGTTCGCCAAGCTGCTGCGGGAACGTGATCGCCGTAAACCAGAGATGCAAACGCAGGCTCGCCCCGGCCGCTGCGGCTCCCAGCAGCGCCAGGATGAAGAGGCTGTTCAGCGGCGCGGCCAGCCAGCCGCGCGCGTACCATGCCGGATACAGCAGCAGCACATACACCACCGACATGATGACGTGGTGGTTGACGAGCCATTGGCGCGCGCGCGGTGGACCCGGTCGAGGCCCGATGTCATCGATCGGCGCATCACCGGCGGACGATGCGTGCCTCGATCGCTCGGCGCGCAGCCGTTCGAGATCGCCGATGATCTCCTGCGTTGACCGGTATCGGTCGAGTGGGTCCTTGCGCAGGCACCGGTGAACGATTCGATCGAGCGCAGGAAAGCTGTGCGGCTGTACCGCCGAGAGCGGCGGCGGATCGTCGTTGAGGATGCGACCTATGGTGGCGGTGATAGTCCCGGCGGCGAAGGGATTCGTGCCGGACGCGAGCTCGTACAGCAGCAGCCCGAACGTGAAGATGTCGGTGCGGAAATCCGTTTCCTTCCCGAGTGCCTGTTCCGGCGCCAGGTATGCCGGCGTGCCGACGATCATTCCCGGCTGTGTCAGCCCCTGCCGGGTCGCGTACTCGGCCCGCGCCAGGCCGAAGTCGAGCACCTTGATCACGCCGCTTGGCGTCTTGATCACGTTCTCCGGCTTGATGTCGCGATGCACGATGCCTTTGGTATGCGCTTCGGCGAGCGCTCGCGCCAGCTGGATCCCGATGTCGATGACGTCTTCGATGGGCAGCGGACCCGAGGCGACGAGCGCGCGGAGCGGGGCGCCTGGTACGTATTCGCAGGCCAGATACAGCTCGCCCTGAATCTCCTCGAGTGCGTAAATCGTGGCGATACCCGGATGCGTCAGAGCCGCCGCCATCTTGGCTTCGTTGAGAAGCCGCTGACGAACGTTGGGCGAGTGGCTATAGGCCGGACTGAGCGCCTTGATCGCGACGGTGCGCCCGAGACGCATGTCGTGGGCGAGGTAGACAATGCCCATGCCGCCGCGTCCCAGCTCCCGCTCGATGACGTACGTACCTATCTGTCGTCCGACGAGGCTGTGTCCGGTGCCGCCCGTTCCCGGCGACGGCAGGTATCCGGAGGACGTCTCGGTTTCGCCGAAATCGAGCCCGTGCGATTCGAGCAGGGCCGAGACCCGTGCCCTGACGGCGGAGTCCGGACATGCCCGCGCGAGGTATTCGCTGCGCGCCGCCGGCTCGTGTTTGAGCGCAGCCGCGTAGAGTTCCCAGATCAGGCGCGCCTCGTTGTCGGACATCCTGCCTTCACATATTCGCACTTCCCCGCCTGCGCCTGCGCGGGGACGATGCTGGCCGTTTACGGGCCGGCAGGCTGACCCGTCTTACCTGGTGAGTCGATAAGGAGGACAGGAGTCATGAAGCATTTTCGAGTCATACCGGCGCTGCTGGCGCTGGGGCTTATGGCGGTTGCCGACATTGCGCCCGCATCGGCGCAGCAGGTCACCGCGGGGAACCCTGAAGTCGAAAAGATCGAGCGCGAGCGCGACCACGAGCGTCGCCGGCGGCACGATCGCCGGCCCGACCGTCGTCATCGTCGTGACGACCGGGTCGTGCGGGTGGATCGGCCGGAACGGCGTGAGCGGCCCGAGCGTCCGGAGCGTCCGGAGCGCCGCGATCGACCCGAGCGTCCGGCGCGGCCGGGTCGTCCGGCGCGCGGTTAGGAGAGCGATGTCACAGACACCACACGTTCTGCTGTGGGTCTCGCTGCTGCTGTTTCCCCTCAGCGCGTATGCGCAAGGGGAACAGTGGCAGGTCGGAACGACTCCCAGCTTCTCGAGCGGACGCTACGGAACCGGTACGCGAACGGAGGTGTTTCACACTCCGGTGACGGCGCGACGCCTCTTCGACAACGGCGACGTCACACTCGTCGTGCCGTTCACGTGCATCCGCGGCAACGGCGGCATCGTGATCGTGAACGGGATGCCCGTGCGGCAGGAACGGCTCGATGGCGCACAGACGGACACGACAACGCGAACCTCGACCGACGGCACGACGCGGACCGGAACAACGACGACAACGGTCCAGCCTGTCCGGCACTGCGGACTCGGCGACATTGTCCTGCGCGGCAGGTATTACGCGATCGACGAGCGCGGCTGGATCCCGACGATTGCCGTTCGCGCGCACGTCAAGATGCCGACGGCCAGCGAGGAGCACGGGCTCGGCACCGGAAGGCCTGACGAAGGCGTCGGCGTCGAGATCTCACGGACCATCGGCCGCGGCCTGCTGGCGATGGTCGACGGCGGTTACACGATCATTGGCGACCGCGCGGGAGACGAGTTCAACAACAGCTGGTGGTACGACATCGGACTGGGGCAGGACCTTGCCGGCGGCGTCGTGAATCTCAGCGTCTTCGTCGAGGAATACCGGGCGCTCGTCCCCGGGATCGAAAACGCGCGCGAGGCTCTGGCAGCTGTCTCATTGAGGAGCGCGAGCGGCTGGCGCGTGCAGTTTTCCGGCTCCGTTGGACTGTCGGATGGTGCGCCCGATCACGGCTTTACGGTAGGGGCAAGCCGGAGGTTCTGAGCGACGGATGACACCTGGCGCCGGTCCGGAAGACGCGTCGCTGGTTCGCGCCTCGCTCGCGGGCGATCGGGAGGCGTTTGCCGTGCTGGTCTCGCGACACGCTCAATCGGTGCTGAGCCTCACGACGCGGATGCTGGGTACGGCCGACGCGGAGGATGTGGCGCAGGAGACGTTCGTTTCCGCGTATAAGGCGCTGTCGAGGTTTCAGTTCAGCGCGAAGTTCTCCACATGGCTCTATCGAATTGCGGTGAACAAGTGCCACGACGCGCTCCGGGCGCGGCGCGGCGGAATGGTCTCTCTCGATGCGGACGACGGGGAAGAGATCGCCTGGAAGGCGCTCGAAGATGACGCACCGCGCCGTCACCTGGAACGGATCGAGCTCTCCTGGGAGCTCGACAAGGGCATCCAGGCGCTGCCTCCGCTCTATCGCGAATCCTTTGTGCTCAAGCACGTCGAAGGCCTCGGTTACGACGAGATGAGCGAGATCCTCGGCATCAACCGTGACACCCTGAAGATGCGGGTCTACAAGGCCAGAACGCTGCTGTGCCGCTCGCTCGCGCATCTCGAAGGAGCTCGTCGATGAATCACGAACAACTCGCACAGCGGTTTGTCGATCAGGAGCTGTCCGCGGAAGAGCGGATTCAGTTTGTCGTCGCGCTCGGACGGGACGAGGCTCTGCGCGAACGCGTCCTCGAGCTCGAACGTCTGATGCTCGGCGCGTCGAGGCTGGCCCGGCCGTCGGTTCCGGAAGGTTTTGTCGCAAACGTTGTCAGATCCTCCTTCGCGCCCGGCGCTTGGGACGACGAGGAACAGGTGCGCGGACCAGCTGTTGGTCGGAGCCGGAACTGGGTGATCGAGCGCCTCTGGGCGCCACGGGCCCTGCATTGGAACCTGGCGGGAGCAGCCGCGGCCGCCTGCCTGATCCTGCTCGCCCTGAGCGGAGGCGTCGCCCAGGCGCTGCGTTGGCGTGCGGCTTCCACTGTTGCGTCGAATGAACCAGCCGCGCCACCGGTAGTGCTGGTACGGCTCGTCATGGTGCAGCCGGGCGCAAAGGTCGTTCAGGCGGCCGGTGATTTCAATGGCTGGAATCCGTCAGAGACGCCGCTGCAGCCGACCGCCGACGGTGCATGGACGGTGACGCTGCCGCTCGAACCGGGACGATATGAGTACCAGTTCGTGATTGACGGCGAGCAGTGGATCGGCGATCCCTTCGCGGCCGAGCAAAGCGACGATGGGTTTGGATCGCGGAACGCGGTGCTCGACGTGAGACCGCCGGCGGAGGGACTGCTGTGAGCCAGTTCCCGTGTTGCGCGGATGACGCGGGTCTCTTAATCTGCTCGCGTCATGCGTTGGCCGATTCGCGCCACATTCGCTGCTGCAGTAGCGGCCATGGGCGTGTCATGCGCCGGGACGGTGGCGCGTGGGCCCGTTGTGACGCCGGACGGTGTGCGATTCACGCTGGAGCATTCCGGCGCGAGGTCCGTCTCGGTCGCAGGCGATTTCAACGACTGGTCGCCGTCGGCGCATCCGCTGATGCGGAACGGGTCCGGAAGGTGGAGTATCGTCGTGCCCCTGCCGGCCGGGGAGCACAAGTTCATGTTCGTCGTCGACGCAGAGCAGTGGATGGTTCCTCCACTGGCGGAGGATTACGTGGACGACGGGTTTGGATCGCGGAACGGAGTGGTGATTGTCAGGTAGGGTGACGTCCGCCGTCGTCGTATGTCTGCTTGCGGCGCCTCATATGGCACCGGCGCAGGTGAGTGTGTCCGAACGCGACGCGCTGGTCCGGCAGGCGGAAACGGCTGGTGCGAAGGGCCTTCCCGTCGCCCCGCTGATGAACAAGATTCGGGAAGGGGTAGCCAAGAAACACGACGCGGCGCGCATCGAGCTTGTCCTCACCCAGATGGTGGCGAACATGGAGTCGGCAGACGGGATCGTTCGCGAGGTCGAGCCGGGCGCTGCCGGCACGGCGCGCGACAACGCCATCACGCTCCTGTCGGACGCGCTCTTCAGCGGTCTCACGGCTGACGAGATCCGGGAGCTGCAGCGGCAGGTTCAGACACGCGCGGCGCAGGATCTCGCGGGAGCGGCCAGAGGTCTTGCCTACGTCAAGGAAGCCATGCTGCCGGTAAACGACGGCACAGGGGTGATGGTCGAAGCCGTCCGCCACAAGTTCCGCGCGTACGAGATGCTCGATCTCGGCCGCGAGATCAAGCGGAGGGAGGCGGACTACCGCAGCGGGCGCGCCAGCCTGCGGGCGCTGCGCGATGCCATCGCCCGTGGAACGAGACCCGATGTCCTTCTGCGGGACAGCCGCGCGGTGGTCGTCGAGCGTCCGGCCGTCACGCGGCCCGACGCGAGAACCGATCGTCCCGAGCGCACCGTGCCGGTCGATCGACCGCAGCGTCCCGAGCGTCCAACCGACCGCCCCGCGCGATAATACGGCCTCATCGGAGGTCGCATGAGACGTGCCGGCCGAATCGCCGCAGTAATTGCTGTTTCCGTCGGATTTACTTCTCTCACCGTCACCCGTGCGCTCACGCAGGAACTGGAGATCGCAACGTCGGTGTCGATGCTCGAGGGCCCGACCGTCGACGCGCAGGGGAACGTGTACTTCACCGACATCCTGATGCAGCGCATCATGCGCTTCAGCACCGAGGGCCGGTTCTCGATCGTCCGCGAGAAGAGCAACGTGGCAAACGGCCTGGTCTTCGATCTCCAGGGGCGCCTCGTTGCCGCCGAAGGCTCCACCTCGCCAACGGCGGAGCGGAGCGGCATGAAGACCGGCGGCATTCCGCGGGTCACCAGGACCGATTTGAAGACGGGAAAGATCGAGGTCCTGGCGGACAGGTACGACGGCAAGCCGCTCGCCGGCCCGAACGACGTGACCATCGATGCGAAAGGCCGGCTCTACGTTACGGACTCGGACGGCGGCGCGGTCTACCGCATCGACGCTCCGGGGAAGGTCGCCAGAATCCTGGCGCGGCCGGACATCGAGCGGCCGAACGGCATCCAGATCTCACCGGACGACAGGATCCTCTATCTTGTCGAAGCCAACGGTGCCAAGGACGGCGCGCGTCTGATCCGCGCCTACGACCTGCTGCCAGACGGCGGTGTCCGGAACATGCGCGTGCTCTACAACTTCTATCCGGGAAGAAGCGCGGATGGAATGAGCATCGACACGCAGGGGAATCTCTACGCCGCTGCCGGCCTCCACCGTACCCGCGGTACGGCCGAAACCCTGGACACGAAGTGCGGCGTCTACGTGATCTCGCCGCAGGGAAAGCTGCTGAAGTTCATTCCGATCCCGGAGGACTTCATCACCAACACGGCGTTCGGCGGGCCGGACATGAAGACGCTGTACATCACCGCCGGCAAGACGCTGTACCGGATGCGCAACGACATCGCCGGTCTTCCACGATAAGAGCGCCGGACGATCAGCGCGCTGGTTGCGCCTGCGGCGCCGGCGCGTTTCCGATTGGCGACACGGCGACGTGATGGATCCGCGAGGCGAACCGCCATCCCTGCGGCGTTTTCGTGTACGTGTCGGCGTAGTACCCATCGTGCCGGATCTTGCCAGGGTCGCCATCGAGGCCAATCATGAGCATGTCGACGGTTCCCGTGGCGCCGCCGGCCGACGGCGTGATGATGTGGTTGACGTAAATGTGACGTACGCCCTGGCGGATCCAGCCGACGTTCTTGCAGCCGCGGACTCCGCCCCCTGATGCTTCGGCCAGGCGCTCTCTGCCCTGCCAGCGTGCTCCGACGACGCCGTCCTTCGCGGGCGCAAAGAAGCCGTCGGCTGTGAAGAGGTCCGCGTAGTCGTAGCCGTTGTTGGAGCACGTGTCGATGGCCCGAGCGTACCTGGCGACGAGCTGTCCGATCTCGAAATAGTCGAGCGCGGTCAGCGTCATCGGCTGCGGCGCTCCCGTCTGGCCACTCCGCTGCGCAGCGACGCTGAACTCGAGCGTCGCGCTGACGACAATGGCCAGGGTCCACATTGCTCTGCCTGACATGCTCTCTCCTGTCTAGCGCGTCGCGCGCGATCCCTGGCGTCCGATCGAGACGTTATCGAGCCGCCAGCGATCGCCATCACCAGCGGCGGTGAAGCTGATCGACGAGAACGGCGTGTCGGAGACGATCCCGAAGAAGCTGTTATAGCCGCTGCCGGCGTAGGTGAAGATCTGCGTGAAGTCGAACGTGTGTCCAAGGACGTGCAGCGTCGTGTGATCGTTGCTGTCCGGACCGCCGCCCTGGCCGAAGCCCTTGCCATCCACTGAGAACACGTCGGCCGCCCACGCTAAGATCGGCGGATCGAAGCGCAGCTCCAGCGTCTTCGTTACGGGCCCGGTCGTTTCGAACCGCAGCTCGAGACCCTGAATCGTCTCGTCGTTTTTTCCGGTGGTGGACCCCGTCCCGGTTGTGCCGACGAAGACGCCCGTCGGGTGTTTCTGCGGTGCCGTATTGCCGGCCTGCGCCGGGTACCCGCCCGTCTGCGAAAAGAACACGCTGAAGTGCCCGACGCGTGTCGCCTTGTCGGCCGGCACGTCGATGTTCACACCCTGAAAGTCGTCGGTCAGGATCGTTCCCTTGCGCGCGTTGACAGCGGCTGTCCATTCCGCCCGCCCGGCCTTGCCGCGTGACGCGTCGTAGGGTGTGCGATTGTCGCCGTCGATGAACAGCCCCAGCCGCGCCGCCTGCAGCGCGGGGACGAGGGCGGCGAGCAGGGTCAGGACAATCAACGCACGTCGGGCCATATCCGCCTCTTGGTGAATATCGTTGAAAGGAAGGCAGTCTAGCGCGTGCTCATATAATCGCGAAACGAACGCATGTCGCTGCCACGAGGAACGAAGCTCGGCCCCTATGCCATTGAATCGGCGCTTGGCTCGGGCGGAATGGGAGAGGTGTACCGGGCGCAGGACACGCGGCTTCATCGGGTCGTTGCCGTCAAGACGCTGTCTGAACGGCTGGAATCGAATGCGCAGGCGATTCAGCGGTTCGAACGCGAGGCCCGCGCCGCCGCCTCGCTGAATCATCCGAACATCTGCACGATTTACGACGTCGGCACGGACCCGCCGTTCATCGCGATGGAGCTGCTCGAGGGTGAGACGCTCCAGCGCCGTCTGTGGCGAGGGCCGCTGGATATTCCGGAGGCAATAGACATCGCGCTGGCGCTCGTCGACGCGCTCGACGCGGCGCACAGTCAGGGAGTCCTGCACCGCGACATCAAGCCGGCGAACATCTTCGTCACCCCGCGCGGTCCGAAGCTCCTGGACTTCGGTCTGGCCAAGGCTGTCCGTTCGGCCGCCGCCGTGGCCGCCACCGAAAAGGACACCCGCTCGCCCGAGTCGCTGATTACGGACGAGGGCGCGGCGCTCGGGACCGTTGCCTACATGTCGCCCGAGCAACTGCGCGGGCGGCCGCTCGATGCCAGGAGCGATCTCTTCTCCCTCGGCCTCGTGATGTACGAGATGGTGACCGGGCAGCCTGCGTTTACCGGCGAGACCGGACCGGTCGTTGCCGCCGCCATCCTGCAGGAGAGGCCGGTGTTGCCGCGGCACGTGCGCGAGGACATTCCCGCCCGGTTCGAGGACATCATCCTCAAGAGCATCGAGAAGGATCCGCGCGATCGCGCCCAGACGGCCGCCGAGCTGCGCGCCGATCTGCGCCGGCTGAAACGCGAAATGGAAACGGGCGAACTGGCCGCCGAGCGTTCAACGGCCAGCAGGCCGGCGGCCGGCTCCGCCTCGTCCGGCGCCCTTCCCGCGCACGCGCCGGTTGCCCGGCGTTGGCTTCTCGCCAGCACCATCGTCGCCGTGCTGATCGCGGCGGCAGGTATCGGCTTCCTGTTCTGGTCACGCGATTCGGCGTCCACAGCGCCGAGCTCGCTGCTGCAGGACGTTCAGGTCTCGCAGGTCACGGTCACCGGCAACGCGTGGCGCCCGGCGCTCTCGCCCGACGGCAAGTATGTGGTCTACGTTCGCCGCGACGGCGCGGGGCGCAGCCTCAGGCTGCGGCAGCTCGGCACGGATCGCGACGTCGAACTCGCTGTGTCGTCCGATCTGCCCGATCGCATCCAGGCCGCGACGGTGACGCCGGACGGCAGCTTCGTGGATTTCATCCGCGGCAACACCGACCAGACGACGCTCTGGCGGGTACCGTTTCTCGGCGGCACACCGAAGCGGATCCTCGACGGCGTCGGCAGTCCGATCGGGTGGTCTCCCGACGGCCGACAGATCGCGTTCGTCAGGGCGACGTTCAATGGCCCGACGACGGTGGTCGTTGCCAACGCAGACGGCACGAACGAGCGCACGCTCGGGACGCGCACGCTTCCCGCGGGCTTCGCCTCGCTGACCAGTCGCAGCACGCCGAGCGCTCAGGGCGCGGTGATCCCGCCGGCATGGTCACCCGACGGGAAGACGCTGGCGATAACGGGCTACGACTCACGCGCCGGTGTCCTGCAGCGCGAAGCGGTCTTTATCGACGTGGCCAGTGGCGCACAGCGCTCGATTCCGCTGCGCGACGAAAGCACAGCGGACGCGATCGCATGGCTGGATGCCGGACATCTTGTCCTGAGCATGGAGGGTCGCAACGACGCCGTCAGCCAACTGTGGGTGCTGTCCTATCCGAACGGCGAGTGGTCGCGGCTGACCAACGATCTGACGAACTACGCCAGCCTGAGCGTCAGCGCGGACCGCCAGAATCTCGCCGTCGCACGGTGGGAATCCCGCGTGGCCATATCAGCCCTCGAGCGACCGGGGGAGGCCAGAGATCTCATCCCCGCCGGGCCGTTTGTCGGCGCTGACTTCGCGTGGGCGGGCGAAAGGCTCGTATATGCCCTGTTGTCGCCGGTCGACAACGTTCCGACCCTCTGGGCGCGGCGCCCGGGCGACTCGAGCCCGCAGGAGCTGATCTCGAACGCCTATTCGCCGGCGGTGACGCCCGACGGCCAGACGATCGTGTTCATGCGCGTTGACGGCGGCCGCCGCGGCATCTGGCGCGCCGATGGCGAGGGCCAGCGTGCGGTGGAAGTCGGGACGGCGATCGGGAATCCCGTCAGCGTAACGCCGGACGGAAAGCACGTCGTCTATCTGTCGAACGACAGCGGCGTGCAGGCGGCGTGGCAACTGAACGTAGACGGCGGCAAGCCGACGCAGCTCACGCGTGACTATGCGCTGTGGCCATGGGTCTCGCCGGACGGCAAGTCCCTGGCGTTCATCACGCTTGGCCCGAAGAAGGAGCAGTTGCTGGCGATCTGTCCGCTTGCCGACTGCTCGTCACGGCGGTACTTCCCGGTTGCCACGCGTCCGGAGGCGCTGCGGTGGATGCCCGACAGCCGCGGCGTGGCGTACGCAATCCGCTCCAACATCTGGGTGCAGCGGCTCGACGGGACCGCGCCGTACAACCTCACGCGCTTCCGCGAAGACGATCACGTGGTCGAGGATTTCAGATGGACGCCCGACGGGAAGACGCTCGCCTTCTCGCGCTCGCGGACGGCGTGGGACATCGTGTTATTCCGGGGTGTGAAAACTGACTGAAGGGCCTGCCCAGACGATGCTCGCGAATTGTGCGTGCGAGCGAAGTCTGGCGGTGAGGCAGGGATTCGAACCCTGGGTACAGGTTTAAGCCCGTACAACGGTTTAGCAAACCGCCGCCTTCAGCCTCTCGGCCACCTCACCGCGGCGGGTTTTCCTAAGTATACGCCAGCGTGCAGGTTACGCGACTCGCGATCTTGTTTGGATTGTCCCTGAAATTGTCCCTGTCAGCGGGGCGATCGACGCCGTCGGCGACGCTCGGTTGCATCTGTTCGTGCCTCCGCGGAAGGTAGCGGTTCATTCGCCAACGAGACTTCCTCCGAACTGCCTGAAGTGTTGAAGGTTACGCTGCTGGGTCAGCCTCCACTTCTGAGGAGACCTACACCCGCGAGCCGATCAAGATGCTGCCGGGGCGTGCTCGGCGCAGCGATCCGCGTGCACCGGTTCTTTGAACCGCTGCCTCGAAGCGCGTGGCTGTCCTGACGGAAGCGAACGTCGAAGGGGGGCCCTGCTCGCGTGACCGATTCGGAACGGCCTGGGCGCCGCAGCTACGCTGTCCTCAGTAGCAACCGCCACCCCACCGCCAGGACACCTAGCAAGATGGCAACAGCTACATGCAAGCGCGTGGGTTGCTCCACCCTGAACATCTGGGCCGCGGCGGGAATGTACAGGATCAGCACGAGGCTGACGGCGCTGGCGGCCCAGACCGTCCAGAAGACGAGCGTCCGCGGAATCCGTTCAACGGCGAGCGCGGGCAGCGCCAGGCGTTCCGCGAAGACGAGCGTCTGGTAGCCGGCGATCAACACGATCAGGGAGAGGGCGCGCGCCTGTGCCTCGCCGACCGTGGGCCAGAGCCACCAGTAGATCGCGAAGCTTGCCACCGCCAGCATGGCCCCGGAGACCGCTGACCCTATCACCGCATCGCGTGGCAACAGGGGCGCCGCCGGATCACGCGGCGGACGGTTCATGATGTCCGCTGACGCAGGCTCCGCTTGAAACACGATCGCCGATACAGGATGCACGATGAGCTCCAGCCAGACCAGATGAATCGGCAGAAGCACCAACGGCACACCAATAAGGGGCGCCGAAATCGCCAGCACGACGATCGGAATGTGAAACGCGATCAGGTACAGGAACGCGCGTTGAATGTTCTGGAAGATGTGGCGGCCTTCACGAACCGTGGCCACAATCGAGGCGAAGTTGTCGTCGAGGAGGACGAGGTCCGCCGTGGCGCGGGCGACGTCGGTACCCCGTTGACCCATGGCGATGCCGATATCGGCCCGGTGCAGCGCGGGTGCGTCGTTGACACCGTCGCCCGTCATCGCGACGACAGCGCCGTCGTTCTTCAACGCGTCGACGATGAGGAACTTCTGTTCGGGGCTGATCCGGGCGAATATCGTCGAGCGCCTGATCCGCGCGGCACGCTCGGACTCGGTGAGCGCGGTCAACTCGTCGGCCGTGACGATGAGATCGTCCTCGTGCAGGATGCCGGCGGCCTCGGCGACGGCGTGCGCCGTCAACGCGTGGTCACCTGTGATCATCGTGATGCGGATGCCGGCGTGCTGGCACTCGGCCACCGCGCCCGGCACCTCAGGCCGCAGCGGATCCTGAAAGCCGAGCAGCCCATACACCGTCAGATCGCGCTCGTCGGCGTCCCGGTCGGCTCCGAGCTGGTCCGTGCGCTTTCCCGCCAGGGCGAGCACTCGCAGACCTTGCGCAGCGAGCCGGCTGTTCGCTTCGACGGCAGCGCGGCGCGCGCTCTCGTCGATTTGGCTATGCGCCAGGATCCCTTCGAGAGCGCCCTTCGCCGCCACCATGTAGCCGTCATGATCCAGTGCCTGCCACACGTGCGACATGTGCTTGCCGACCGAATCGAAGTCGTAGTCCCGGACAAGCGTCCAGCGGGCGTCCAGATTGGCCGGCGAGACCCCGCGGGCGGCTGCGTACGCACCAATCGCTCGCTCCATCGCATCGGTCGGATGGCGTTCGCACGCGAGCACGGAGGCCTCCAGGACGTCCTGCTCCGACACCGCCGGCGCCAACGCGAGATGCCGGGTCATCTGAAACTCGCCACGCGTCAACGTCCCTGTCTTGTCCGTGCAGATCACGGTGGTCGACCCGAGGGTCTCCACGCTGGCGAGCCGCCGCACGAGCATGCCGCGCGACGCCAACCGCCACGCTCCTGCGGACAGAAAGAGGGTCAGGACGATGGGAAACTCTTCGGGGATCGCGGCCATCGCCAAGCTGACGGCGCCGAGCAACGCCCGGGTCCAGGGCTCACCGCGTGCGAGGCTCAGGCCGAACAGCGCGATCGCCACGATGACGGCGACCACACCGAGGCGCCGAACGAGAACGCCCGCCTTCTGCTGCAGCGGACTGGCTGAAGAGGCGCTTTGCGCCACGAGAGCAGCGATGCCACCGTACTGAGTGGCCGCACCCGTGGTGGTCACCACACCGAACCCATGCCCCGCCACCGCCTGCGATCCGGCGAAGAACCTCGCATCCGGCGGCGCTTCATCCGGAGCGGATGGCCACTCGCGTTTGGGCTGCGGCTCGGATTCGCCTGTCAGGGAGGATTCGTCGATCGCCAGGTTTGCGACCCAACGGACGACGCCGTCAGCTGCGATGACGTGCCCTTCACGCAGGACGAGGAGGTCTCCCGGCACAACCTCCTCGAGTGGGACGGACACGACCTGCCGGTCGCGGACGACATCCGCCGACGGCGCGGCAGCGCGGGCCAACTTTTCGAGCGCCGCGCGCGACCGGGCTTCGAGGAGGACATCAACACCAAGAACCGGTATCAGGGCGAGCGCGAGCACGACGGCGTCCCGCGTCTCGCCCAGCAGGAAGTAGACGACGGCCGCGATGATCAACATGACGGCCATCGGGTCGAGGAGAAGACGGACGACCTCTCGAACCCGTGCGAACCGGTCCTGCTTCACCCACCGATTCGGGCCGACCTCCCCCAGGAGGCGGCGCGCATCCATGGAAGACAGGCCGTTGAGCCCTGCCTGGATCTCGCTTCCCTTGTCGTGCACCGCTTGCTCCGCCACGTCGGCCACCACCTTCTCCGCGCTGGATCGCGACCGGCGCGACCACGAAACGGGCACTCAGAGAGTCGTCGGACTACAGCAGTCCCCAGACGGGCGGAAAGGTCCCCAGCACACCCAGCGCGATCAGGATCAGGGTCACGGCACCAACGCGGCCAGTTGCGATCTCGCGTGCTTTCCAGCGATTGTGCAGCACGACCCACGCCACCAGCCACACGATCGTCGCCAACGTCGTTCGGCCGGACACGCCACCGGCCGGGGCATACAGCGCAGGCGCGGCAAAGATGCCGGCCTCATTGAGCAGTACCACCGCGCCCATCGCAAATGCACCGATGCCCCCACCCAGAAACGCCGCCATCGCGCTGCCGTTCACCTCACCCGATGTTGTCGAACGAGAAGTCGTATCCATTGTCATCTCCGATCACCTAGTCGAGGGGAGCCACCTTGTTGACGAACATACCCATCAGCGACACGAAGGCGACCAGCGCGAACGAGATCGCCAGCAGCGTCATCGACAAAGTCCGCAACGATGAGTTCAAAAGCACCCTCGACCGGTAACGAACGGCGACGAATGTCACCGCCGTGGTCAGCATCGCGGCGATCCAAGGCATATGCTCCTTGCTCTCCATTGCAAACGCGTGCAGCCACGCCGTACTCGGGTTCGCCAGTACGAGCGCGCGAGGGAATTCGCTCAGGTCGGCCACTCCGGCCGGAGGCGTGGCGCGGTACGGCGGGAAGATGACGTAGGTACCCACGATCACGGTGAGCCAGAGCAGCGCGGCGCTGAGCACCGTTGCACCAGCCAGCGCCCCCGATCCGGGCGGGGCGGCTGCGCCGTCGGACGAACGCGCGGCATAGAGGTAGAACAACGCGGCAGCGAGACCTATGAGGGCGCCTCCGCCCAACCCGATCCCGTGGACCATCGTCCAGATACTGCGTTCCGAGAACAACATGGAACCTCCTGTCTCATGGGTCCGGCGCGCTCATCCCACAACACGCGGTAGAGCAATCGTGACCTGTAGTCCAATGTTCGTAGCCGGCGTGTCGAGCCGGATCGTGCCTCGATGTAGGTCGAGGATCCGCTGCACGATCGACAGCCCAAGGCCGCTCCCCGGTGCCTGCGTGCCAGGCGCTCGATAGAAACGACGACCGACGTTCGCGCGCTGCTCGGCCGGGACGCCGCGGCCTGCATCTCTGACCGTCACGCGCACATCGGAGGCAGTTATCTCCATGCCCACGTCGACCTTCGTGCCCGCAGCGCTGTACCGGATGGCGTTATCGATCACGTTTCTGAAGAGAATCGCGAGAAGCCCTGCGTCGCCGGAGACGAATCCGCCACGGCCGTCGTTGAGCTCGATGTCCATGTGCTTCGCGAGGGCGAACGGTGCGAGCTCGCCGATCGTCGCCTTGAGCACGGCCCCGAGTTCGACCGCCGTCGGCTGAAACGAGACGGCCTCCGGAGCCAGCCGTGCGAGCGTCAACATCTGCTCGACGGCGTGGGTCGCACGATCGCAGCCGGCCATCATGCCATCCAAGGCGCGGGCCCGCTCAGCGTCATCGGTCGCTCCCCGCGCGACCTGTGCCTGCGCGCGGATGCCCGCGAGGGGTGTCCGCAGCTCGTGTGCCGCATCGGCGGTGAAGCGGCGCTCCTGTTCAATCAGTCCTTGAACGCGCCCGAACAACTGATTGAGGTTCGTCACCAGTGCCCCGATTTCTGACGGGGCATCTGCGACATCGAGCGGCGTGAGATTGTCTGCGGCTCTCGATGCCACCTGCTGGTTGACGTGCGTCAGCGATTCCGTCGCCCGGCCGACGGCCGCCCAGATCATCAATCCGAGAATGGGCAGAGTGATGGCGAGCGGCACGAGGAAGTTGCGCGCGACCGCGGTCGCGAGCTCATCGCGCTCGTAGTTCTGCTCGGCCACCTGCACGAGAACGCGATTTTGGGCGTCCCATGTACTGAAGACACGCCAGCCGGCGCCACCGATTGTCGTGTCGCTGAATCCATCCCTCACCCTCGAGAGCGGCGTGTCCGGTGCATGCTGCGAGTGCAGGCCGAGCGTCATCCCGTTCTTCCACACCTGGAACATCACGCGCCGGCTGTAGCGGTGAAGTACCGGCGCGTGCTCAGTGTCGACTTCGTCGTCGTCATCGTCGCCATCCCGTTGCACGCTAATCAACGATGCCGTCTGCGCGAGATGCGCATCGAGCACCTCCGCAACGTCATGTCGAGCATCCCGAAAACTGACTGTCGCCGCAGCAATCCAGGCAACTGACACGGCCGTCAGGAGGAGGACGAGCAGCTGACGCCGAACAGAGCGTTGATGCGGTCTAGCCATGTTCGCCTCGCGGCATCACGTATCCCACGCCTCGAATGGTCTTCACGATATCCGCCCCGAGCTTGCGCCGCAGGTGGTGGACATGCACTTCGACGGCATTGCTCTCGACTTCCTCGCCCCAGCGATACATGCGCTCCTCGAGCTGTTCGCGCGACAGCACGCGGCCAGCGTTGAGCATCAGCTCCTGGAGCAGCGTGAACTCTCTCGGTTGCAGGTCGATCGCCTGACCATCGCGCGTGACACTTCTCGCGGCCGCATCCAGCGTCAGCTGTCCGACTCTCAAGAGCGGAGCGGGCGCGCCCTTGGAGCGTCTCACAAGCGCGCGCAATCTCGCCGCGAGTTCATCGAGGTCCGTCGGTTTGACCACGTAATCGTCGGCGCCGCCATCCAGACCCTTGATACGGTCCTGCACGGCATCGCGCGCGGTGAGAATCAGCACCGGGACCTTGTTGCCTCGCGCGCGCTCGTGTCGCAGGAGCTCGAGGCCGCCGAGACCAGGGAGACCGAGGTCGAGGACGATCGCCGCGAATGGCTCGACGCCGATCGCCGTCTGTGCCTCGCGGCCATCCTGCACCCAGTCCGGTTCGAACCCCCGCTGCTTCAGTCCAGCCACAAGGGCGTCACCAAGCAGCGGGTCGTCCTCGACAATCAGCACACGCATGGGGCTCCTTGGTCAGGCGGCAACGCGCTCGATTGTCCACTGCCCATAGGCGTTGATGAAGTGCGCGCCGTGGCTGCGGAGAATCTGCACGATGGACTCGCGATTGCCGCTCCCATGAACGCGTACATCGACGACGTGGTGTCCGCTGGCGAGTTCCGCTTCGTACCGTCGAAGGTGGTCGCCTTCGACCGACAGGTGTTGCAGCGCCCGCAATAAGTGTTTCACGCCCCCGCTATGAACGCCTTCGGAGTCGATCTGGCGGATGCCCTCGACTCCCGAGAGATCGGCGAGTTCCCGTTCTTCGATGCCGGCCCGTTCGAGTGTCTCAACGGCTGCCTGCGCATTCCCGGCATCGTCAATGACGGCCATCACCCGGTTGGTCAGGTTCCGCAGGGCGTGTCCGTTCTGGTTCGTCTTCATATGGCCTCCGAGGATCAACCTCGATTGCCAGTGTAAGAACCGAACCTTATACCGCTCTTAACGACGTGGCGGGTGGAATCTGGGCACCATCAGGGCCGGCGAGCACGGCACGAACGCGCTCGGCAGCGAGGACCCTGAAGAACGTGAGGAACGTCACGACGGATGCGGTCGTCACGTACACGACGTTCGCCCACACGGTCGTGCGTTCGGTGCCGAGCAGCAGTCCATGCCCAAACGCCAGCCAGAACGCCACGAAGCTCGCATAGTGCAGGCGGCGCCAGACACGGCCACCGATATGCCGACGGACGTGAAAGCTGGCAATGAGCAACAGCGAAAGCCACAGTGCGATCTGCCCCAAGGCCACCAGCAGCGGTTCGTAGCTCCCGCCGAACGGCAGGATGACGGCGCGCAGCGGAAAACTCACGTAGCGATCACCCATCAGCACGAGGCCGTGGAAGCAGGCGAACCCCACGCCGAGGGCACTGAGGAACTGATGTGCGTCGAGCAGTTGCGGCGGCCGCATCCAGGCCCGACCCGTTCCAGTACTGAGCAGCAGACCCCAGGTCACCGACCCCCATAGCAGGAGATACGCGACGAACCCCGTGGCGCGGTTCAAGTACCAAAACGAGGTCGTGCCTGCCGCGAGACCGGCTGCCCCGATGCCGATGACAAAGCCGCCCATCGCGAGCGTGATGCCGACGACGGCGCTCACGACCTGGCTCCCCGGTGCGATGGCGTTCGCGTCAAGCGCAGTGGCACGAGCCATAGGGCACGACCTCTTTGTGTGGCAAATTACCGACGACCATCTCGCGGCCATCGGTGGCCGTTAACAGTGCGGACAGGCCGCGTTTCAATACATAGGCGGTGCCGGCTCCGGTGCCGAGCACGAGTACGACCTTGGCAGCGACGTCCCCTGTTATCGCGTCGGGCGCGTGCACCGTTACGGCATAGAGGTCACTGTCAGCGGACGTGCCGGTTCTCGGGTCGATCACGTGATGCAGGATCCGGTCTCCGCGCTGCCACCGGCGTCCGCCGGTACTGCTCGTCGCGAGTGCACCGCAGCGCAGTCGCACAAGGGCGCGGTCGCGTTCCGGCGTGAAGGGCTCCTGCACGCCGATTGGCCATGGCTCACCATCAACAGTCCCCACGACCCGCAGATCTCCGCCGGCGTCCACAAGCACCGGACCGAGCGGAGCGAGAGCGAGCGCGACGTGATCGACAGTCCAACCTTTCGCAATGCCTCCCAGATCCAGGGCGAGATCGCCCGGCAGATCGACCGAACGCGTGGCGTCGTCCAGCCGAATACGTCGCCAGGAGTCGAATGTCGGCGCCGGCGGCGCGTTTCGCTCCTCAGGGCCAATTGGCTCGATTGCGTCGAAACTGCGGTCGTAGCCTGCGTGCTCCAGACTGCGAAGTACGGTCGGATCGTAGATGCCGCCGCTCTCGTGCGCGGCGTCAAGGGCGGCCACCACCACGGTCCAGAGCATGGGCGAGATCACCTGCGGTCCATGCCCCGCGGCGCGGTTCAATCGGCTGAGCGCGGAGGTGCTGCGGAAGCGACTCAATTCCGCTTCTACGCCGGCAAAGACAGCCTCGGCCCACCGCATCCCAGCTCGGATCATCGACGTTCGCTCAGCGTCCGTGGACCAGACCCAGACGCCGACGCCGGTGTTCATCCCGCGGAAGTGATGTTCGTACAGCATGGTGGTCACGATCGGCGCGTACGCGTCACGGGCGCCTGAAACACCGGCTTCTGTGGCATCGCCGGCAGCATCCCAGCGCTCGGCGGGAGCGGCCTCGTTTGCTCCAGTTCGTTCATGTGGCGCGCGGGCGCGACCTGGGTCGGCCTTGGCGCCGTGTCGGGTGCGACAACTGCGCTCTCAACGGACGGTTCGGCCGTCGAGAATGCCACCCAGCCGAGCACAGTTGCGCCGAGGCTGGTCAGCAGCACCCACGCCTTCCACCATTGGCCGCTGGCAGCCGAGCCACCGGGTCTCTGAGCCCGTGCTCCGTTTGCCGGGCCTGTCGTTGCGGCAGTCTTCATCGGACGTGATCTCCGCATGGCGTCGCTGCCTCTCTCCGATCAGTCGTCGTGTGAACGGCGTCGGTCAGATCGGCGTCCACGACGATCGTTATCGCCATCGTGCTCCCTCTCATCGTCATTGCGCGCGGAGGCGAGCTGGGGCTGCGGCGACTGCAGCGCGCGGATCTGCGCATAGGCATCGTCGAGGGCTCGATATGCCTCCTCGAGCTTCTGCCGGTAGACGCCGACCTCGTCCTGAATCGCGCCTTGTGTCGAAGGCGCGGGCGATCGCTCGATGAGTCGGGCCACCGCGTCTCGGTCGTTTCCGGTCACTGTTGGCTGCGCGCTCGCGGTCAGAGTCTCGCGGCCCGGAACATCCGCCGCAGCGGTGCGCAACCACCCGTTATGGAGCGCCACGGCCAGAGTCCCACCACTCAGCACGAGCAGCGTGAGCAGGCCGGAAATGATGACGACGGATCGACTGGCAGGAAGTGGCATGAGCAATCTCCTTGTGCTGAAAGCATTGAGGAGAGTCTGACGGGCCAACCTTATGGCTGCCTTAAGGTCCCGTATCCGGCGGCTACAATCGGCACGAGCGAGGTGCGGCATGCCACACGGGGAGCGTCATCGGAGCGAGCGGATTGGATGGCTGCGCGCGGCGGTACTCGGCGCGAACGACGGCATCGTATCCACGGCAAGCCTCGTCGTCGGCGTCGCCGCGGCGGCATCTGCGCGACAGGATGTGCTGATCGCGGGTGTGGCGGGCCTTGTCGCGGGCGCGCTCTCAATGGCGGCTGGCGAATATGTCTCGGTCAGCTCTCAAGCGGACACGGAACAGGCGGACCTGAAGCGCGAGCGGCACGAGCTGGCGACGGAGCCCCAAGCGGAGGAAGACGAGCTCACGAGCATCTACGTTCGTCGAGGCTTGGAGCCGGAGCTCGCTCGCACCGTTGCGCGCCAGTTGATGGCGAAAGGCGCCCTGGCGGCACACGCACGCGACGAACTCGGCCTGACCGAGGAACTCGCGGCCCGTCCCCTGCAAGCTGCCCTCGCGTCGGCGGCCACCTTCGCCGTAGGAGCGGCGGTACCGATACTCGCGATACTGGTGGCCCCGATCAGCGCGCTGACAGCGACCGTGGCCGCGGCGTCACTGGTGTGCCTCGTCATCCTCGGCGCAACGGCCGCGTTCGTCGGCGGCGCACCAATTCTCGTCGGCGCCGCGAGAGTGACGGTCTGGGGTCTTGTGGCAATGCTCGCGACGGCAGCCGTCGGAAGGCTCTTCGGAACGGTTGTTGGATGAACGGCCGGTCGGAGGATTCGCGTTGAACGCTGTCCGTTCTACAGCGGCCGGAGGTGAGGCCATGAAGGTGTTAACGGTGTTCGCACATCCGGGGTCAAGGTCGTTCTGCCACGCCGTCCTCGAGCGCTTCGACGCGGGGCTGAGGGAGGCGGGCCAAACGAACGAGATCGTGGACCTCTACGCCATCGGATTCGATCCCATCCTGCGCGAACGAGACACCCCGAGCTGGCTGACCGAAACGATTCCGGACGACATGCTCGACCGCATGCGTTTGCGCGAGAATCTCCTGAGTGAAGCGGGTGGTCCCCTCAAACGCTTCGCGCTGAAGCGCCTGATCGGAGATCGGGATGCGCGCGGCATCATCCGGCTGCTGCGCGAGCGCTATCAGCCCAAGGACGTTCTCGCGCAGCAGCAAAAGGTTGCGCGGGCTGACGCATTGGCGTTCATCGCGCCCGTGCACTTCTTGAGCTTTCCCGCCATCCTGAAAGGGTGGCTCGATCGCGTGTGGACCCCAGGATTTGCGTACGACCTCACCGAGGCAGCCTGGCGCGGCGACATCAACGGCCGACAGCCGAAGCTCACGCACAGGAAGGCGTTGATCATCCAGACGACGATCTTCGACAAGCGCGCGTATGACGCGGGCCTTCGTGAGGGCATGCGCATGGTGATCGACGAGTTCACGCTGACGTACCCGGGAATCAAGAACGTCGAGCATGAATACTTCTACGCCGTGCATGGGGCGGACGACGCGACGAGACGAGGCTACTTGGACACGGCGTATGCGCTGGGTCGCCAGTTCTGAACGCGGCGATCAGGTGAAAATACTGTCCCTAAAATTGTCCCTGCGAGCTCCAAAAAACAGCCGTCCAGAGCCAACAGCAGCCAAGTCGGTCGATCGAGGAAGTGATTGAGACGCGAGGATTTGCGAGGAAAAACGCCGATGGCCGAAATGCTGATCGGCGTTTAGCAAACCATCGCCTTCAGCCACTCGGCCACCTCACCGCGGCGAGAAAGCTAAGTATAAACGAGATCGCGACTTACACGCCTGCCCAGTGTCCCCACGATTGTCCCTGAAATTGTCCCTGTCGGTCCTCAGAACCGGTCGTGAACGGCGCCGCATACGCGACCTGGAATGCTGATCGGAAGGCAGCGGTTCTTTTCGCCGACAATGATGCCGGTAACTGATTGACGCTTCTCGCCTTACTCACATGAGCCGGCGTCGACATATCTGGTCGGTCATGCATCGGAGCGACGCGAAGCACGCGCAGATCTGACGCGTGAAAGGTCCGACGGCAGCCTACCGCTACTTCAGCGAGTACTGCACGACGATCCAGAGATCGTCGATCGCGTCCGCCTTCAACCGGACCTTCGCGGTGCCTGGGATCGGCTCGATCAGGGAAGGCGCGATCCCGGCCACGCTCGTTTCCGGAATCTCCAGCCGCATCGTGCTGACCACCCCGGGCTTGATGTCGAAGGCGAGCGGAAACGAGCCGATCGGCGTGCCGGCGGTCAGGTTGTCGATGCTGTTCAGGTTCCTCACGATCGCCGGCGTCGTAACAGTGCCGGCCCGATGCGAGAGCGTGCCGGCAATCGCCGCAGGACCGCTGCGATAAACGGCATTGTTGTTGCGGTTCTGGAAATTCAGATAGATGTCGACGTCGGACACCGCGATGGTTCGCTCCTTGAAGAGGGTCCCGATGCTCTCGCAGGTCAGTTCGATCTCGAGCGTCTGCCCGGTGCCGGTCGCCTCCGGGTGAAGGAAGCGATGCCAGCCGTCGCGTGACTCGAAGCTCGCGGTGAACATGCGCCGTTGGGGAAGTCCGGCCGGATCCTTGAGGGCTTTCTCGCGCGCCTGCCAGGCCGCCGCTCGCAGGCGTTCGCCGCCCGGTTGCGACGTGTAGGGCAGGTGCAGCAGCAGGTCGGTCATTGAGTTGCGGTCGATGGCATTCGTCTCGATCGGCAAATCGACGCTCCAGCGGCTGACCACGCCGGCGCCGCGGAAGGGCAGATACCGGCCGTCCCTGCTCTCACTGTCAAACAGCCCGTTGTCGTTCTGCGCATGACTGGTCGCGATCGACTGCGTCGACGCGGCAAAGGTCGTGACGAAGCGCGGATCCCGCTGGGTCAGGTCTTCCTCGTAGGCCGGACCGGGCTCGCTACTGATGCGGGTCTTGTTCTTGAGCAGCGTCAGCACGCAATTGACGCTTGTGTAACGGCCGGTCACGCACGGGATCGTGACGCTGGCGGTGCGCAGGCGCCGCATGAACTGGCCCGGATAGTCGCCGTCGAAAAACGTTTCCGGGATCTCGAACTCGCAGTGGCCGGTCTGCCGCAGGTTGATGAACGCGACCGGATCGAGCGTCGCGAGCGAGACGTCGCGCTTGATTTCGTACTCGCGCTTGTCGGCGTCGAGATAGACGCGCTCAAGCTGCTTCAGGGCGAGATGGAGATGCTCGCCGGCGAGCAGCCCCTTGCGCGCGTTGTTCCAGTAGCCGAACTGGATAATGTGCAGATTGGGCAGGCCGAACCGGAACCGGCAGCACGCTTCGGCCTGGCGGGCGTACTGATACGCGAGCTGGAACAGGGCGAAGTAATCGGGATAGAGGTCCTCGGCGACGGCGCTGTACTGATCCGGCGTGAAGAAGCGGCGGCGATAGGCCTCCAGCACCGCTTCGGTGTTGGCGGTGGTCTTGTCGTGGTTGTCCATGCGCAGCGTTGCGATGTTCTCCTGGATGCGCGCGGCGAGCAGCTCGACGTCGATCTTCTTGAGATCGTGCGAGGCCAGCTCGCGCTGAAGGCTCCATTCGTCGCGCCGGCGTTCCCACTGCGCATTGAGCGCGGCGATGGTCGAGTCGTGGGTGGACTGGGCGCTCTGCATGTGGAACATGCCGCCGAAGGCGCGCGCGGCCAGACCGAGCTGCGGGCCGCCGAACGAGGTCCCCGAGGCGGCGCCCTGCGCGTGGGCTTCCGGGATCATGCTGACGACGTTGGCCTGGACCTCCGAGCCCTGGGCCATGACCTCGAAGGCGCGCGCGTGCTGCAGCGCAGTGCGCTGCTGTTTCTCGTCCTCGATCAGCCCTCGATTGAGCTGCTCGCTGTAGAAATCGAACCGGGCCTGGGTCGCGAGGCGGGACTTTTCGACCGCCTCGCGCTGCGTAGCCTGCAACTGAATCGTCTGGGCCAGCTCGCGCCGCAGGTAGTCCTTGAGCCACTCCGCCTCCTGCTCGACCCGCATCTGGGCCAGGCTTTCGGCTTCGTTCTTTTCGATCAGCGTCTCGAAGCGCTGCGCGAAGGACCGGACGTCCTCAGTCATGCGCAGCGCCTTTTCGAACAGGACCGAGAACTCATGGTGCGGCAGGGGCGCCCGGAAGTCGTCGAACACGCTGGAAATGTCCAGCCCTCTCGCCCGCGCCTCGACCAGCAGCCGCGCGTCGAGCGCCTCGGGGAACAGCGGCAGCTCCTGGACGATCCCGTCGATGTTCATGCAGTGCCGGATCTTGAACAGGCGATCGGCGACCGTGTCCCAGATGCGTGCCCACTCGTCGTTGGCCGGCAGGCAGAAGTACATGGTCTGGATCGAGCTCGCCGATCCAATCGTGCCGGGCAGCGTCGGGACGCTGTGGGTGAAGGGCAGTTCCGTCTCGAGATCGCCCAGGGCAAGCGAGAACTGCGAGAACGGGCTGAGGTGCCCCTTCGTCTTCAGCGTGTGAAACGTTTCGGTCGCCGTCTTGCCCGGGGCCCGCACCGGCGCGGGGCGGTTCGCGCCCACGATCTTGATGACGACAATCAGGTACTGCAGCGCGCGCGGGATCGATTCCATCGTGTAGCGGGCGAACTCGAAATCGGCTGCCGCGAGGTAGTGCCGGCAGCAATCCATCAATACCGCCTGCATGTAGGCCGAGACGCGGCGGCGCGCGATCAGGTGCGGGTTGAACGGGTCGCGCAACCAATCCTGGATGGTGGCCTGCACCTTGGCTTTGTCCGCGAGCAGCGTCGCGTTGGTGCCGGTGTAGAGGAGCAGGCCGAGCGTCTCCGCGATGCGCAGCTTGTCCGCCGTTTGAAACGGCGCGAACTGCCAGACGCGTTCGGCCAGCGACTTGCTGGAGTCGCGCGAGGTGATGTCGGCAACCGACTTGAGGAACGCCTCGCCTTCGGCAAACTGCCAGGTCTTCAGAAGCTCGGACCACGTGCGCATCGGCGCGTAGAGAAAAAGCTCCCAGCGGTACTGCGCGTAGGCCTCGCCCCACTCGAACGACGTAGGGACGCCCTCGTCCGGGTAGGCGGTCGACACGTACGCGGTTGGCGCATATTCGGTTTTGAAGTAGACCGGCGTGGGATCTTTGATCTGCTGTGTCTCGGTAGCCAGCAAGGCGAACAGCCCATCGTGATTCAGGCGGTGGATGAACTCGCACACCTGGGGATCGGAGTGGAGCTGGAACATGAATTCCGGCCCGACCGCGTACTTGCCGCCGGTCGCCGCGTCGAGCACGGACTCCTTGCCGATTGGGACGACCGGGCCCGCGACCGGAGCGGCCTTCTTCGAGCTCGTCGGCTTGGTCGCCTTCGTCGCCCCGCGCATCGGCGTGACGAGGTAGACGCGGTTGCGATCCTGGAAGAAGAACGGACGGCGATGCTGAAAGCCGCTGACGCCCTCGTGGCCGTGCACGCGATAGGACAGCTCGGTGCGATCGAGCAGCGTCTTTTCGACCCACTCGACGGCGAAGTACTTCTTCGCCAGCGGATTGGGCCGGAGGCAGTCCTGGAAGCTGTTGTACGAGCCGGCCGGCGTGAGGAAGCCGTAGTAGTTCTCCGGCGAGCCGCCCGAGAACGACTCGACATCCCGCACCTTGCACCGTCCGAGCATGAACACGCCGAGCTGGTTGTAACGGCGAATGTCCGATGCCAACGCGGTCTCCACCGGGTCTCTGGTGCGGTCGCGGAACGTCAACCGATCGCCCTGCTTCAGCGTCAGCGACACGCGCGTCTTGTCGATCTGTTTGCCCGACGCGCGCGCGACGTAGCGCACCGTCGGTCTGATCAGCAGCCGCCCGTCGACTTCAGCCGTGGTGAAAAAGTGCACCTCCGGCTCGGGCAGATAGGAGACGACGGCCTGGGTCGTCGTCTCGGTCGTTAATGTCGCGTAGTCGTCCTTGCCGATGTCGATACCCGCGCCTTCCACCAGCTCGTTGCTCAGGTGCCCGGGCGTCCACACCGTGTAGGGTTCGTCGTGGCCGGCCACTTCTTCGCCGAACACTTCGAAGTCCGTGACATGCGTCCAATACACCGTGGCCGTCGGCAGGATGTACTTGGTAGTGGACGCGGCAGGCTTCGCCGGCGACTGCCAGACATACGGGGGCGAGGCGATCGTCGACGTTGACACCTGCTTGGGGCTCCAGCTGCCGTTCCACAGCTCGCTCCAGGCGAGTTTGATCTCCCAGCGGTTGACGCGGTCGAACCCCGGCGGAATCGTCTTGTTCAAGGTCTCGTCCGGCACGCTGCGGAATTGCGGCCAGATCAGATACAGGCGGCGGTTCCACATCAGCGGCATCAGGTGCACGCCGCCATGGTTGTTGTCGCTGAAAAAGTGCTCGCCTGCGCTGCCGTTGTCTTCGATGCTGTCGACGTCGATCGGGAGCCGCTCCCACGCCGTCCATACACCCGTCTGCCGCGCGATGCCACGGAATTGATCGGCACGGCGGTAGTAGAACCGGTGCGGCGCGTTCTGCGTCCGCCCGAACACGTGCAGCACGTGCTCCTGCTGGTCGAAGTACTGTCCGCAGATCTGGAGCTTCGACACCTCGTCGACCTTCTCGAGAAAGTTCATGAACGCCGTTTCCGCCCAGCGGCCGCGCGGCACAGCCGGATCGTCGACCTGGGTGAGGTCCTGCTTGCGGATGTCGCGCTCGAACTGGCGATAGGCCTCGCTCTTGCGATCGAGCAGGTCCCAGCGGATGTACTTCTCGGTGTGGATCAGGATCTCGCGGCTTGGATGCCAGAGGGCATAGGACTGCATGCGCTCGTAGAGCTGACGGTCAATTGACGAGGCCTTCACCGGCGGCGTGTCGGCCTCCATCAGTCCCATCAGGCCGCGCTGCAGGAACAACTGGATCGTCGCGATCCCCTGCTGGATTCGCGACGTCTCCATGCACGGATCCATCTTCACGTCGATCAGGAAGTACTCGAACAGCTCGTCGGCCGTCTGGCACGGCACGTCGAGAATCGCCGGCATGCCCAGCACGTAGCCGATCAGGGCGTCGCGGTCGCGCGTCCGCAGCGCGTCGTTGATCGTGCGGGCGACGGCCCGCCACGCCGCTTCCTCGTATTTCGCCTTGACCAGCCGCTTGAGATCCTGCCCGATCGCCTCGGCGCGCAGCTGCGCCGCAGGCGTCAGCGACATCGCGTACCAGTTGGTCACGGGCGGCGCCGGTGCGGTGCGGGTAACGTCCTTCACCGTGCTCCATTCGACGACCTGCGCCGCCGAGCACCCCACCCGTGCCATCGCGAGGCAGCTCTCGCGAAGCCGCGACCACCACCCCGGGTCGAGGATGTCCGGGCGCACCTCTCCATAGGTCAGCGTCGTCGTGTTGAACGGATGGCGCGTCGAGGCGTCGGTGAACTGCTGGACGTCGGAGCGCGAGGCGCCGGTCACGTTGGCAAACCGATCCAGCGCCTCGTCAAGCGTGGCCGCACTCAGCATCGCGGCGAACCGCCCTTCCTTGCGCGACACCTGATCGCGCACCGCGGCGAATTGCAGCAGCGCCTTCCAGCGAACGAAGAGCGTGACGACCGCGGCCGGCGTTGCAGGCTCGGCGACCGGCACGTCGTTCCAGGTGAAGTAGCCCAGCCTGTTGACCGCGCCGACGTCCACGGCGGCTAGACGGAAGCCTTTCACCAGGAGGGCGATCTTCTCGAGCCGAACCAGCGGTGCGACGAACGTCTGCAGCCTGTCTTCGGTGTAGAGCGCGTCCGCCGGAACGACGGACAAATCCAACGACGGGCTCCGCCACGACAGCCGGAACAGGAGTGGGCCGGAGAGGTTCGCGTGCTCGATCCGCAGCGCGTTCAGACTGCCTTTGCGCAGCTTGGTCTCGATCAGGAACTCGGTCTCGGGCTGGGCCTTCCACGCGTCCAGCACCAGCACCTCGTTCAGCCAGACGCGGACGGCGTCGCGCACCCGAAGCACGAATGTGAAGTCTTCGGTCAGCGGCGAGTAGAGGTAGCCGGTCCAGCGGACGCTGAATGGTCCCGGACCGACACCGGCGGGCAACGCGGTCGTGGCGCCGAGGTTCAGCTCCGCGTCCACGCGTTGACCGGCGGGCGCGGATGCCAGCGTCGGGTTGGCGAAGTACGCCGCGTGCACGCCGCCGCCGGGCATGGCAAGGAAGTCTTCGATCGCCGGGCTGGCGCCTCCCAGGTTCATGTCGACCAGAACGTCGGCGTTCTGCAGCAGCGTGGTGACCGCGGGTCCGTCGAGCCGGAACGTGTCGCTGAGCGTGCGCTTGATCAGACTCAGGCTGAGGAAGTGACGCACCTGCGCGAGAACCGCGGCCACTTTCACGGCCACCGCCGGCCTGTCGATCGTGCCGTCGACGGCAAGTGATGACGTGCCGCGCAGGAGCGCGATGAGGGCGCCTGCGTCCATCAGATCGAACAGCATGCGGTCGACGAACGCTTCGGGCATGTCGAACAGCTGTTTCACGGCCGTGGTGAACGGCGCACGAATCGTCGCCGGCAGCGTGTTGACGAAGACGAGCGCCGTCAAAGCCCCGAGCTCGGTGGCGATCATCACGCCGGCGAAGCGGAGCTCCTGCCGATCGGCGTCGTAACGCAATTTGTTGGCTACGGCGGCTGGGAAGGCAACGCCCTCGGGGAAGTCCGGCAGCCGCTGGGAATAAATGAAGCTGCCGTAGATGGTCCGAGCGAGCGTTTCCGAAACCGCGGGTTGGACGACGGCGCCGAGCTGCCGGACGAGCGTGTCGCCATCCGGGTCGTCGGTGACGCCGTACTCGCGCTGGATGTCGCCGAGACCAGCGTGAATCGTCCCGATGACGTCGCGCTGCTGGCTCGCTGTGAGGAGGTCGCCCGCCTCGCCGCCGCGCCGATGGCGGAGCAGATAGTCGAGGCGCGGAACGGTGAAACCTGACGCCTGCAGGGCGCGGGCGATGCGCACGAACCCGGTCGCGGCCGACTCGATTTGCCCGATCGGCGTGACCAGAGCATCGATCCCGCTGAGCTCTTGCAGCACCAGAAGATCGGCCGGCGACAGGTCGAGCGCCCTGGCGAGCACGACCTGTCTATACAGTGCCGAGATGTTACGCAGGGTCAGGTTTGCGTCGGGGAGCGTCGGCAGCAGCAGAGCCAATTCCGCGGCGCTGATGCGGAATGCCGCGAGCAGCAGCGGCGCATGGTCCTTCAGCAGCGGCGGGGTGCCGGGATTCTTGACGAACTCGTCGATCTCGCGGCGGAAGTCGTCGAGCGCGAACGAAGGATCGAGGGATTGCGCGGTCTTGCTGCGGAACAGCCGCTCGAACAACGATCGCTCGTCCCACGTGTCGATCGGCGCCCACAGCGCGAGCAGTTGCTCGACCGGAATGTTCATATCCCACAGCAGCGCCGTCATGTCGGCCAGCCGCAGAATCAGCGTCAGCGGGTCGCTCAAGGGAAACAGCGAGACGGCGAGGTCCGCTTCGTGCAGCGTCCAGCCCAGTTTCTTCCACAGCCGGATCCACTGCTGCAGTCGCAGGAGCTCCTCTTTCGTCAGCAGCGAGCCGTCGATGTGGCGAATCGTCGTCTGATCGACGTCACACAGCGCGTTCGGTGGGCTGTCGAGCACCAGCACCGAGTGGAACTCGGCCAGCTTCTTCATGAAGACGTTGGTCGCGATGCCGGCGGCGGTCACCTTGGCCTGCATTGCCGGGGGGAGGGTCGCCAGCCCGGACTGCACGAAGGCCATGATCTCTTCGGGCGTGATGCCGATCTTCGAAAAGTACACCCGCTCGTTGAACTGCGGGTTGAACGTCTTCGAGGTCACCAGCCCGACGAGATCGTCGTACGAGATGCCGGTCTGGCGCAGGAACATCGGCACGTGCGACATGAGCACGGAGAGCGGCCGGTGGCCTTCGGCGTCGAGCGCGCCCCAGAACGCCGCGTCGGTACCGCCCGCGGCGGGCAAGGCATGATCGGTGCGAAAGGCCTGAACGGCGTTCAGCGTCGGGACCATCAATGGCGGCGCGCTGAAATCGCCGTCGACAGGGATCGCCGCCCGGATCGCGGGAGTGAGGCCGGGTGATGTGGAGATGTTCTTGAGAAAGTTCTGCAGCGCCTTGAGCGAGGCGCTGCGCCGGTCCTTGACGACGAACTCCGGCGAAACGTGATTGGCCGGCGCGGTGCCCGCAGCGGCGGTCTCGACGAAGCCGTAGAGGCTTTCCAGTGTCGGTGCCAGCGTGGAGCTGGCCCCGGTGAACTTGGCGGCGGTGACCACCTCGAACTCCTGCGGCGAGAGATGCAGCGTCTCCGCGGCGATCGCCATTTCGGTGTCGAGATCGTTGTCGATCTGAAACCGGCGCATCAGCGACTCGCGCGTGATGTCGAAATGCCCGAGAAACAGGCGGGTGACATCGAGCCAGTGGTGGTAGGGCAGGTTGAACGGGAACACCGCGCCCTGGAGTTTCTTGTAGGCCAGCCTGGCGGCGTCCGCCGCCGCATCGGTCAGTGAAATCGGGTTGACGCGCAGCTCGTCGGCGGAGCCGCTGACGACCCCATCCTTGGGATCGTTGTAGGCGAACGGCAGCTCGTGCGCCACGTAGCTGGCGAGGATCTCGTTGACCAGATCGACGTAGGGAATCCGGGTGTTGGTGTTGTCGCAGGTCAGTTGAATGTGGGCCAGATCTGGACGCCGATCGAGCAGGATCGTCAGGTGGGTCGGCGGCGTTCCCGGCCCGGGCACGTCGCAGAACTGCAGGAGGTCGACGAAGTAGGCCGCGGGGCTGAGTACCGAGAGGCATGACGCGCAGGTGCACAGATCCTCGCCGCCGAACAGATCGTCGAGGTTGGGCGGCCGCGCCGCAGCGGCCAGCGTGTGCATCTCACGCGGCACCTCGATGTTCGGCTCCCTGGCCGGATACATCTTGCGCGTGTCGAGATACAGATTGAGCAGAGTGCCGTGGATGTAGCGGGCCTTGGCGTGGACGGCGGCGGTCGCCTCCTCGCCGCCAAGGCGGTCGCCATACTGCTGCACGAAGTGCTCGTGCGACCAGCGTACGATGTGGTACGCCGACTCCAGCCGCTCCTCGAAGAGCCGCGGCATCTGCTCGGGCGTGTCGCTGAGTTGAAAGACGCGCTGGACACGCTTCAACTGCGACGAGAAGTGCGTGCGCTCCGCCGCTGTGGCGTGGGCGAAGAGGCGATCGCCGTGATCGCGCAGGTAGCCGGTCGCCGGCGTAGTCGCGAGGTCGAACGCGGGCACGCCCTGCGGCAGACTACTTGTCTGCGAGAGCACGCCGTGCAGCCAGTCGCCGGCCTTCCGAATGTCGGGGTCGCCGACCTCGCGTAAGACTCGCGCTACGTAAACGGCTGGATAGAGCTCGCGCAGCTGACTCTGGATGTCGTCGACGTACTCCGATTGGCGGCCTTCCGCCGTCTCGCCCGGCGTATCGGCCGGCGCCCCGACGCGGGCGACGAGATCCTCCAGCTTCCGGCGGTCCCATCCGGCCAGCATGCGCGCGCTGGGCGACTCCTCCGTTTCGAACAGGCGCGACACAAGCGGTTTGTAGGACGAGGCGAGGTCGGACAACTCGATGACGCACTGCACCTCGCGGATCTCCGCCGGCGTCCACTTCAGGCGATCCGCCACCTGCGTCCAGAGATCGGCGGCGAGCCCGTCGTGTCCAGTCAGCAGCGCGGCAAAGGCGTCGTGCCGATCGGTCGGAACACCTGCGTGCAGCAGCAACTCGCCCAGCGTCAGGCGCTCCTCATTCGAACGCAGGTGCAGGGCAGCCTGCGTGCGTCGATGCTTCAACTGTTCCAACCATGTGGGCAGACGCGCGTGCATCGCCGCGGGGATCAGCCGCAGCTCGAACGCCTCCGCCAGCTTCGCCTCCCATGGGCGCGGTCCAAAGGCGAGGAGCGCCGCCAGATCCGGCGGCATCGGCTGCACCGTCGTCGGCGGTCCGTGGCGCAGCAGGCCGTAGAACAGTTCAGGCGCGAGCTGCGTGGCTTTGCCCAGCGCCCACGCCTGCGACACGGTTTCGATCAGCGCGCGGTCCTCCCGCGTTTCGCGAGCGGCAAAGGTCAGATCCCGATGCCGCGGCTCGTCGAACTGATCCGGCGTCGTCCGGCCGATGAGCAGAGGCTGGAGCGCGGCCAGCACACGTTCGTACTCGGACGGAAGCGCGTCACCTTTGCGGCGGATGACGAGACGGACCGTTTCGACGGGCGAAGCGTGGAAGCCGACGATCAGGTCGGTGATCGGGCGCTCTTCCACACGCCATGGCGGTCCGTTCTGGCGGTAGACCGCGACCAATTCGACGATCTCGCTGCGGTTCTCGTGCGCAACGTCGAACACCAGGTCGGCGGTCGGACCGGCTCTGCCTTCGCCGCGGGAGTAGGCAGTCGCCGGGTAGCGGACCTCGGGAAAGATGCCTCCAGCGTTGGTCGGATGTTCCGCGTCGCCGCCGAGCTCCTGCCTGAATGCCCCGATATCGCGGTCGTGTACGGTGACGCGAATCCCTTCGGCAGGTGTGCCGTCTTCATATTCGACGCGGCCGCGCACCACGCACGGCTCGGCCGCCTTGACGACTTCTTCACCGATGACCTGCGCCGTGGCAGGATCGACCGCTCCCCACACGCCGGACCACCGGACCTGAGCGGTGCCGTCGAGCGATCCGGCGACGACCTCCTGCATGCGCGTGCGGTGCGCTTCCTGGAACGCCGTCACGGCGTGCTGCGTGCCTTCGCCGAAACTGCGGTGTCCCGCGTGGTCGACGTCCCGCTGTACGAACTGCCGGTAGGCCTCTCCGAGCTGCGACAACGCTTCGTGCAGGCGGGTGACGTCCGCGCCGACGAGCGCGGGTTGAGTGAGCGAAAGCACGCGACCATCGAGATTCATTGAACGGTTGCTCCTTCAATATCCGGTCGACGTTCGGTCACGTGTATCAAGACCTGACCGCACGTCGTTGTGTCGCCATTCGCGCCTCAACGAAACCATCCAAACATCATCCCCATCGCGACCGACGTTGGGCTCGCACCGGAATTCGCGGCGTTCCAGAGTTTGGCGGGACTGATTCCGGTTGATCCCAGTTGGGCTGCTTCCCTCAACGCGGTGCCGTACCCCGGCGCACCGGCCAGGGTTCCGACCGCGTTGAGGATGCCCTCTCCGGTGGAGCCGACCGCAAGGCCTTCTTCCGGACCCGCAGGCACCTTCGACTTGGCGTTCACTCCTGCCTTGTAATCCAGATACGCAAAGATGACAGTGGCGACTCGAAGTCCCTTGGAAGCGACGCCGCCGACACCACCGGCCCGCGCTAACAAACCTGCCTCGCTTCGAGCGACATTCGCGCCAGCCTTGACCTCAGCAGATGCGACTGCATTGATCTCGGACTTGGCAAGCGCCTGACTTTCGGAAGTTGCGGCTTTTACTCCGGGACTCGAAGGACTTACGGCAGGCGCCGGCGCAGTAGGGGCGGCCTTCGCGGCACGATGCGCCTTGACAGCTGCGCTCTTCTCGATAGCAGCCGCTTCGTCAAAGAGTCCGCTCTGCCGCTTGATCTCGACCTCTCGCTGGTCGAAGCCTGTGCCTTCGGTTCGCCATTTGACTTCTGCCGCGGCGTCCAACTGCCCTTGTGGTGTCAATTTGCCGCCAGTGGCATTCCGCGAGCGTTCGACGGCATCGTCCAACAAGGTGTAGTCCTGAGCGGTGTGACGGGTCCGAACTCGCGCGACGCCGTTCTGGTCGGTAACCGTGACATCGAGGCCCTGATTTCTGCGGCTATGAAGTTGCTGCATCTCCTGGGTGTCCCAATCCGCTTGGCTGATCCCCGACTCCGCGACGTGACGCGCTGCCGCGGTATGGCCCGCCTGAACCGTTGCACCCTGGTTCATGCCGGTTGCGGCACGAAAACCAGCAGCCTGCTTATTGCCATAAATCCTCGCGGCCGGACCAGTCATCGGAGTCGCACTTGGTTGCGCCTGCGGTCTCAAGTCGACAACCGCTGTCTGGCCGTTCTTCGCCGGGTCCAACCCGAGCTGCTGATTGAGGTCCAGTATCCAATCGGGCGTGGACTGACGACCGGTCGGATCGCTGAATCGTGTCGGGTTCGCTCGCGCGTACACATATAGACTTACGCCGTCGACCATTCCCGCAGGATCACAGCTGGCCCACCTCGCTAACCAGGGCGCGTAATACCGCGCTCCGTGATACGAGAATCCGCTCTCCTCATCCCGTTCCTTGCCCGTGAACCGATAGCGTTTCGCGGCCGCCTTGATGCTCTGATCGACCGCCTGATACGACGTGCTCCCGTAGGGCAGGTACTCCTCATACGAGATAACCTTCGCGGCATCATCCAGCTCCAGGCTCGACGAGCCGAGGTGATTGCCGAACTGGTAGCGAATCAGTTGCGCGGGCGAACCGTCGGCGCCCTGCGTGCGCGTTTCGACCAGGGCGATCCGCTGCGTGTCGTCCATCACGTGCAGCGTCTCCCGCTCGATGCCGGTCGCGCCGCCGACGCGCTTGCGGTAGACCTCGAACGCGCCGAGATAAATGCGATCCTCGATCGTCGCGCCGAGGCGCTCGATCACCTTGCGTACCCGCTGTCCTGTGGAGTCGTAGACGTAGTAGGCCGTTCCGCCACCGAGCAGATCCACCTGCGACAATTGGTCGGCGAAGTCCCACGTCATCAGCGGCAGATGGGGCATCGCAATCATGTTTCCGTGCAGGTCGTGCGCGTACGGCTCCGTCGACGTGCTGCTGCCCCCCACCTTCGAGTTGCTCAACCGGTTGTTGTGCTTCGCCGGCTCGATCAAGCTCGTCTCGTTGTAGGCGTAGGTGCGCGTCCAGCCGGCGAGCCCCACGTCGGTGCGATCGTGCGTCACCGTCTTGAAGTTGCCGGCCTCGTCGTAGACGAACGTCTCGACGTAGGTACCCATCGCGTTGCCGTCGCCCGGGTGCGCGCGGTTGACGTGGAAGCCGTTGAACGGATCCGGCGCCGTCGGTGCCGCGGCCTGGCCCAGATGCTCCCGCCCGCGCGCCTCGATCAGGCGATAGATGGCGTCGTAGATGTACTCGTTGCTCGGCTCGACTCGCTTGTTGTCGAAGAAGATAGCCTGCTGCGCCTCGTCTTCGATGTGCGTGATGTTGCCGGTCGGGTCGAAGGTGTAGCGCAGATCCTGCAGCGTTCGCCTAACGGCGTCCGCGTGACTGGGCCGCTCGGTCAGCAACCGCGTCAGTCGAGACGTCTCGCGCTCGTACGCGTACGTCGTCTCCACCGGCGCCCCCGCGCGGTTGTAATCAATCCGCGTGCGCTGACCCTTCGCGTTGTAGTCGATGTTGCGCACGAAGGGGGTGGCCGCCGCCGCGCCGCCCAACCGCACGTCGACTGCCTCGAGCAGGTTCGCGTCGTTGTATCGCTGCGTCGTCACCGAGCCGTCTGGAGCGACCGACTCGATCACACGGCCGAGTGCATCGAACCGGCTACTGCTGGTGAATACGTCGGGCGTGGGTACACCGAGCGTCCAGTTGACGCGGGTCCTGTACTCGGTCCGCAGATCCCGGCGGCCGGCGAGCAGGCCGCCCTTGAAGTCGTAGGCGACGCTCGTGACGATCCCGGCATCGTCGCGCACCTGCCATATTCGGCCGCGGTGGTTGGTGACGACGGCAGACGGCGTGGCTTCGCCGTAAATCGTCTGATGCGCCAGCCGCTCGCCGGCGAGTTCGGTGACGAACAGGCCCGTCGGCCGGCGCATCGCGTCGTAGGTCATGCGCCGCACGAAGCCGCGATCGTCCCAGGCGCGAATGGGGTTGCCGGCAACGTCGTTCAGCATCAGGCGTCCGCCGGCCTCCATGCTCGACTGCTCGATCCGCGAGCCGGCCATGTCGTACTCGTAGCGCATCACGATGCGCCCGAGTGTGTCGGTGACGCTGCGTTGGTTGCCTTCGATATCGGAGGCAACGCGTGTCTCGTACTTGCCCGCGACTCCGTTGTCGGCGATCGAGAGGAACGGACGGCCGAGCGAGTCGACGTGACTGATCGCGGCGGTCCCGCCGTGCGGTTTGGTGCGCAGCGCCGCGTTCAGTTCGTCCAGGTCGGCGCTGGCGCTCATGCGCTGGAACCACGTCGGCAGGTACTCGGCGTCGGGCAGCCGCGTGAAGAAGCCGCGCACGTCCGGATCGGTCTTGGGGTTCAGCGTGACGGTGTCGTTGACGTCCCACGTGGCCTGTTGCCAGGGATCGAACAACACCTTCCCATAGGTGTGATTGGGATGCAGAGTCGAGACGACGCGGCCGACGGGATCGTAGAAGAGCACCGGGCTGACGCCAATCACCCGCGCGAACTCGAAATGGTGCGTCGCACTGAAGAACGGCTCGTACTGGCGGACCGGCTGGCCTTTGTTGTTGCTGATGGTCCATGCGCTGCCAACCCAACGCGGACTGACGACCGCTCCGCCGGCCACGAGTGGGCCGGCTTCGGCCTGGACCTTCTTCTGTAGTTCGCGGCCGAACCCATCGGAGCTCGACACGCTGATCTGGATCTTGAGACCCTGCGGCGGCAGCGGATCGGCGCTGTGCGTTTCACGCGCCAGCGTGGCGCCGAGCGCCGGCTCCCATTTGGTCGGATCCGTTGGATTCAGCAGTTGTGTCCGGCTGAAGCGGTCCACGTCGTAGACGATGCGCATGGATGCGGATTTGAGGAGCGCCGGCGCCGGCAGGTGCGGATCGAGCGCGTCGAAAAAGCCGAGCGTCTGCACGGCGGTTAGATCTGCCTCGAATCCCGCGAGGGTGTCGCCGAGGCTCTCGGTTGATTTCCCCATGACGGCCGTGCCGGCGAGCAGTCCGAGGGTGTCGAACGCCGCGGCGGCGCGGTTGCCGTTCGGATCGGTCAGCAGCACCGGCTGCAGCACGCGGTAATCACTCTGCCCGGTCACGGTGTTGCCGACGGCATCGCGCGTCTGCGCGATGAGCAGGTCATGGCCGTCGTAGGTCACGAGCGTTTCCGTGCTGAGCGCAGCGCTGTGAAACGGATCGCGGTAGCGGCACGGCAGGAAGAAGTGCAGGCGTGCGTACGCGAGCTCCTGCGCCGCGGTGTCGCCGGCGCCGGGTGAATGAAACACGCGGCCGGACGGGATCCACCAGTTCAGGTCGCCCTCGCTGTGCACGTAGCCGGCGTCCCCGGCCAGCATGGCGGACGTGACGCGCCCACCGAAGACCGGCGTGAGCAGTCCAGGGGTCAACGCGAGCGTGTAGCTCTCGTACGGCATTGCGCGCGATTCGACCTGGCCGAGTGCCAGCGGTGCGGACAGATCGTCCTTGCGATACACCGTTCTGGCGTGCTCGATGAGGCGCATCGTGGAGACGCCAGGTCCTCCCGGCTGGAGCGTGGAGTTCCAAGTCTTCCGCCAGTCCCAGTTCTCGTAGGGCGTCAATTGCGTCGCGGCTGGCGCGTCCTGCGTCGAGGGAAACAGCGACTGCAGAAGCGCCTTGACCGCATCGAACGTGAGTCGCGCGCCGGCGCCGGGTGTCGTCTGGATCGGCTTGACGACTTCGAACGTCCGCGTCTCCACAGGCAGTCCGGCGCGATACCAGTCCGGGTCGAGGGCGCGGTTCACGACGCGCGCGACGGTGGCGGTGATGTGCGTCTGCGCCTGCTCGCGAAACGAGGCGGGCGGGTTTCTGCGCGGATAACCGACCGTCACTGTCCGCGTGACGTTGCCGAAGCCGTCGACTTCGAGCACCAGTTCGTGGCCGACACGCGGATCGGCGGCGTTGCGCTCGAGATGCTCACTGACGGTTTCGCGCGGATGTGTGAAGAACACCGCGTGACGATTCGGACCGGCCGGCTGCACGCGTTCGATCGCGTAGCTGCGCTCCGACACGGTGTAGGGAACGCCCTGCAGACCCGATCCGTCCTGCGCGTAGACCTCCTGGCGGAGGATGGATCCCTTCATCGCCCGGCATGCTTCCCGCTGGTCGCCGATGGCGAGTCCGGGCGGCAGCACGGTATCGGGCAGGAGTGTGTCGATGAACGCCGCGAGCGCGAGCTCATAGTTCGCGGCGCCCACCGCCGGCGCACCGAAGTAGCCACGCGCGAAATGGCGGCTGATCTGCTCCCCTTCTAGAAAGGCGCCGGTATGGAACCACGTGCTGGTGCGAACGGGCGGCACGTGAGACGTGCCGCCAATGTTGTCGGCGCCGGGGAGATCGCCCTTTGCCGTCAGTGCGGAAAACTCTTCGGTGTCGAACTGTTCGACCATGCCGAACCCGCAGAACTCGCGCTCGTGGCCGTCGAAGTAGCCGTCGTGGTAGGCGTAGCGCGTGACGAAGCGGCTCCGGCTGATCCAGTCGTAGGTCTCGACGCGCTCGACGACGTGCACGGGAAACGGGATGCGCGTCACCCAGGGACGGCCTGCCTGCTGATCGGTTAGATAGAACCTGGTGGACGGCGTGTACAGCACGCGTGTTTCCGCGCCGAGGTTGTTCTTCATGCCCGTCAGCAGGTGAGGCTTGCGCGCCATCAGCTCGACATATCGCAGTGGCGAGGTCACGTGCGCCGGGAGGGGAGAGGACCAGACCAGGCACGCCGTTCCGTTGCCGAGGAGATCGGCCATCGTGACCGACGACACGTTGTCGATCTCCGGCAGCTGCGGGAGCACCGTCGGGGCCGACCAGCGGTTGCCTGACTGGTTGAAGAACAGCCGCGGGCCGGCCGCCGCCAGGTACACGATGTCGGCGACTCCGGACCCGTCGATGTCGGCGACGCGCACCTGCGTGGCGAGAAAACATTCCGGGCTGTCGAACCGCGGCGCGCCGTCCATCGTGACCTTCGCGCCAAATCGCCCGTAGCCGAGGTTCGGCCAGTAACACACATCCGCGTGGCGGATGCGGACGATGTCGGCCAGACCGTCGCCGCTCATATCGGCGAGGAAGATCGATTCTCCGCGGTCGCCAAACACGCAGGTGGGGCCGCGTTCCTCGTCGAGCGCGCGCCGTGTCTCTTCCGCGGGGCCGAAGCCGTCTTCCGCCAGCGATGGATACCACACCAGCATGTCGTCGGCGGCGATCGCGAGATCCGCATGGCCATCGCCGGTGAGATCGATGAATCGCAGGTTGGGATCGCGGAACGACAGGTTGGGCAGCGAGCGAAGCGGCACGAAGGCATCCCACCGTCCGTCACGCGTCCGCTCGTAGAAGCCCGGGGCCGGTCCGTCGAAGGCGACCACGTCGAGCGCGCCGTCACCGGCCAGATCGAGGAACGCGTGCTCGGTGGCGGCGTCCGCTGCGAGAGCGGGAAGAGTCGCGAGTGGCTCCGCCGCGGCGAACCGCGCGACGGTGACCTCGCGGCCGTTCTCGACGATCTGCGCAACGGGGCTCAGGTTCCGCTTGTAGAACCAGCCGCCGCCTTGCTTGCTCAGAATGCCTGACAGTCCCTCGCCGTCCAGATCGACGAGCGCGTATCGCGACCCGTCGATGCCTTCAGGTAGCTGCATCTGACTGTCGCGATCGAGACTGCGGACGGGCGTGTCGGCGGCGACGGAGGCTTCGGAATAGGAGAACTCGACGGACGGTAGAGACTTGCGCAGATAACTGCCCGAGGGCTGGCGCGTGTATCCGCACTGAGTAACCTTCGTAAGAAAGCTGGCGAGCGTGGTCGGATTGTGCGTGAGCTCGGTGGATGCCACGAGACATGGCGTCGTGCCGAGCTCCGGGAACCGGTGAAACATCAGGATTCGCCGGCACAGACGATAGGTGCGGATCTCGAAACGCGAGCGGTAGGCCGAGAACGGGTCCAGCCGCGCCGGCCACTTTGTGATCCCGGCGTCCGGCGACGGCGCCGCCGCGTCGTGCTCGCCATAGTCGAAGACCATTTCGAAGTGCCATCGCGCCGCCGCGGGCAGCGAAGGCCACCCACCGGGCGAGGTCAGATCCACGAAGTACGGCGTGTCGTTGCCATACCGCACGTGTTTGAGATATCGATTGGCCCGTCTCGTGACCGCGGTGCGATTGCGCTCGTGCACCTGCGACAGATCGATGTCGTCGGAGTTCTCCTGTTTGTACTCGCAGGCGATCACGTTGCCTTTGTCGTCGTAACTCTCCGACATCAGCCAGCTGAAGATCCGTGTGGCATCCGCCGGGTCCGCAATCCGGCTGTTCTCCGTCCTCCCGTACCACGTCGTGACGTTGTCGCGAGAGATGGACCGCCAGAAGCAGTCCTGCGGCGCCGCAACGTTGGTCCAGCGCTCGATGCGGGCAAACAGGCCTTCGCTGCGCGGACGATAGCGGTCGATCCGATAGGCGACGCCGTTGACCACGCGCAGCGGAAGGACCTCCCGCACCCACCGTCCGACCGCCGACTGCGTGAGGACGGGCACCAGGTCCTCGGTGCCGGTGAGCATGAACACGTCGGACTCGACGGCGTCGTGATACTCGGGAAGGCCTTTGTCGGTCTTGCGGGTGATGCTGGGCTGCGACAGATGCCAGCCGAGACCGAATGGCGTATTGCCGGCGCCAGAGTCATACGAGAGCGACAGTGCCGGCGCGAAGCCCGCACGGCCCGCACTCGCAGCGACCGGGATCGACACGGTTCCGGTGCCGGTTACAGGGTTGGCGGCGAACTTCTCGCCGATGCCGCGAATGGCGCCGCCGCCTTTCGGCAGCGTCAGCGTCGGGGCGTGAATGGCGCCCGAAGCCGCGGCCGGCTTCTTTGCTTCAGTCGTGTCGCGCTGTGGCGGATCGTTGACTCGTGCCGGTCCCATGCCTGGACGCCTCGCGGGCCAGTATCAGGAAGTGGCGCGCCGGAGTTGTGAAGTTTTGTCATTCGGCCGCGGGCGCCAGGAATCGATAGCCGCGGCCGGGTACGGTGGCGATATAGCGCCGTTGCCGGGAATGGTTTTGGAGCTTGATGCGCAGGTTGCGAATGTGCCGGTCGACGACGTTGCTCTCGGCGACGTAGTCAGCGCCCCAGAGGTTGTCGAGTATCTCGTCGCGGGTGAGCAGGCGGCCCGCGTTGGCTGCCAACAGATACAGCAGGCTCTGCTCGATCGACGTCAAATGCAACTCGGTATCGCCGGCGCGGACCCGACGATGAAGGATGTCGATCTCAAGATCGCCCAGGCGGAGCACTGGGGTAAAAACCACGGCGTCGCGGTAGGTGCGCCGCATCACCGCCAGCACCCGTGCGACGAACTCCTCTGGCGAGAACGGTACGACCAGAATATCGTCCACGCCTTGTTCGAACGCGGCCAGCTTGGCTGCGAGGTCGCCACGTCTCGTCAGCGCGATCACAGGCAGGCGCCTGACTTCGCGGCTCGTGTCCGCGCAGCGTTCGAGAATGCCGCTCCCGGCGAGGTCCATGTCGAGGATGACGAGGTGCGGCTGCCAATCGGCGAGCGCCGTTGTCGCGTCTCGTTCACTTCGCGCCACGCGGGTGGTGTAATGGCCGTGACCGAACGCAAGCGTCACCATATCGGCGAGCACCCGCTGTTCAATCACCAGCAATGCTCGAGCCGGGCCACTAAAGCGCTGCCCCTGGATGGTCATACTGCTTGCCGTCTCGCCCGCATGCTACTCGATCGGCCGTTGCATGACGGAACTTCATGACGCGGCGTGTCGACGCTGCGATTCTCTCGGCACCAGCGCGATGAATTCCGACTCTAACGGAGCGCGAGTACGACGAGCGATCGAGGCCATCTGGAATCGCGGCGACCTCGACGCAGCTGACGAGCTGTTCGCCGCTGAATATGTGAACCATGACGGAGTGATCTCCGATCTCGTGATCGGACCAGAGGCGATCAAGATCAGCGTAGCCGTGTACCGTCTCGCGTTTCCGAACCTCTCGGTTGTCGTGGAGGAACTGAATGCCGCTGAGGACACCGTGGTACTCCGTTGGACGGCAACAAGCGGGCCGGTCGGTCGACCCCATGGCATTCACGCCGGATCGAATCGTCGGCTGAAAGGGATCACACGCTGTCGCTTGGTTGACGGGAAGATCGTCGAGAGTTGGACCGAGTGGGATCAGAGCACGGTGTTGCGTGACTTGGGAGTCGGTTTCGCGGAGTGAGTCTCACCATCGGGACGATCGGCTTACGGATACATCCTACGGGAGCCGATGTGCGAGCACGTAGAAACCTGTCCCCGAGATTGTCCCTGAGAGGTGCCAAAACAGCGCGCACGGAGCCAACGCCAGCCAACTCGCCCGATCTGAGAAGTGATTGAAGAGTGAAGGATTTACGAGGAAAGTCGAAGATGTCCGAGAGGCGGATTTCCGTTTAGCAAACCATCGCCTTCAGCCACTCGGCCACCTCACCGCGGCGAGAAAGCTAAGTATAAACGAGATCGCTACTTACGCGCCTGTCGATTGGCCCTCCGACTGTCCCTGAAATTGTCCCTGCTAGCATTGAGAAGCGGCATCGAACCGCGCGGCGCACGCGCCTCGGAGGACTGATCCGAAGGCAGCGGTTTTTTTCGCCGACAACGATGCCGTCAACTGATTGGTGAACGCCGCTTTGCTCGCATTAGTCGGCGTCCACTTCTCTGGCCGCTCGCGCACTGAAGACACGCGGAGCACGCGGGACTGAAGGCACGCTCGAGCATTTGGGCAGGCACCGGTTCTCTGAACCGCTGCTTTTCTGACGATTCGGCTCTCTCTTGAAAGGCCGGCGGCGTGGCATCCGTTGTTGCGACATGCTGCCATCGGTCACCCGCTGAACGGCGCAGCGTCTCGCACCTTCCTAATACTCGGCGAAGGAAATCGTCCCGGCAGCGATACAGCCAGCGTTCATCTTCTTCAGCTGAGGCGATTGCTGGATGGCCCGTGCGCCGAGCGTGCTTGCGGGCGTGACGGCTACCCCGATCCGCTATGGGGATCGGGAGACGTCGACGTGTGGACATAACACCACATCCGCTGCAAAGAGTTGCTTCGAGGCTGGCAACGTCTCCATGTTGGGCGGCTGCGATGAACGCTGCAAGTAAACGTCGTCGTTCGGTCGAGTTCGCAGGCAACTTTCGGCGACCAGCGACATGCTGCCGAGCGCGAGTCACCACCTGCCGTGCGTTGGCCTCTTCGAGCCCAAAGGACGTATAGTCGAACGCCTCGCGAAGGATATAAGCGGCCCGTTCAGCAGGCGACAGCCTCTCCAGCAACCGCAGAAGTCCCGCCTCCAGGCCCTTGGCGTGTTCGACTCCCAGCGCAGGATCGACGCTCATGTCGACCGGTTCGGGTTGACGGGGATCGGCCTGACTCTCCCGGCGCGCGCGAGCTGACTGCATCACGTAGATGGCCAGTCGTGTCGCAGTCGTCGCGAGGAACGCGGCGGCGTCGCGAACGACGCTGCGATCCGCGCGATCTGCCAGCGCACCCACACGTCTTGCACAACGTCCTCCGCCTCGGCCGCGTTTCCCAGCATGCGATAGGCGATGCCGAAGAGACGAGGACGCACGCGCATGAACGCCGAGAGGCCGTCGTCGCCATGCAGGGTATTCACGCTCGAAGCGCCCTGGGATGAAGCATGGGGTGCGGCTGTCATTGTGATCTCCACATCGCAGGACAGCAGTGTGCAGGGGAGGCGATTTGTCAACAACCCTCGATGGGAGTTGCGCGAGGTGCCTAGATCGTGAGGATCGTCCGTACCCCTTTCGGGGTGAGTGATGGCGACACGAACGGGTATCAGCGTTGAGGAATCCGGATCTGCTTTCGTCCGAAGAGACGCGCATCCAGAGAGCAGCCGCCAGGCCCGAGCATTGCGAGTGCCGCGCCCATCGCGGCGACATGGACATACATCCAGAACTCGGCAGGATGTTTGAGGGCAAGGCCCAGCTCCACTACAGCGATCAGCGCGCCGGCGAGCGGGGTCCACAAACCGATCAGCAACAGGGTTGCGGCTCCCGCTGCCACCAATTCCAATGAGACGGTGGGCGACGAATCGGCCCTCAGGAACCCCGCGTAGATGAGGGGAATGCCCGCTGCGGCGCGTAGGAGTGCGAGGCCGGCTCCCGGCAGACCACAGGGGAAGGTCGAGAAGAGTCTCTGCACAAGGACGCCTGCTTTAACGCTATAGCGTCCAGGAGGCGTGCACCCGCCCCAAAAGTATCTGAGCGACGCCCCTCTTTCGGGGGGACTAGAGCTCGATGATCCCGCGTTTCAGACCGATTGTGACCGCATGAGTTCGATCGTTTGCAGCCAGCTTGGCGAGAATGTTCTTGACGTGGCCCTTGACAGTTTCTTCGCTGATGGACAGTTCTGCGGCGATCATCTTGTTGGCATTGCCGCTCGCGATGAGCCTGAGCACCGCGACTTCGCGAGGGGACAAGGCGTCATCAGCAGCATGCTCCGCCACGTCCGTTGCGACCTCCGGCGCGATTCGCCTCTGGCCCGCATGAACGAGGCGAATGCTTTCCGGCAGTCCGTTTGCGGCCTGAGCCACCAGCTTCAGATCCGCCTGACCAGCCAACAGCGCGGCCACCCCTTCGCGGAGAATTGGGTGATCGTCAACCGAGAGAACGCGGATAGGCGTGTCCTGAGTGTTCATGTCCTGCCTCCTGGCTTGCGGAACGAGGTGCCCGCGGAACCGGCGCGCGAACGGGCCTCCGGCAGGCCCCGGTCTACTGAAACGCTACCTGATCCTCAGACAAGCCACACGCTCCGCGCGGGATGTAGAGCGACAGTGATATTGACCCTTTCGCGACCCAAATTCTGACCCCTCAGGAGGAGGTCGAATGGACCTCGAGAGGGACGTACTGGTATCTCCGACCAGGGAGGTACTCGTGAACGAGGGGGAGGTGGTCGCGCCACGATTCGCGAGCTAGCGGGGTCGTGGCGTAGGCAGCAAGACGATCGCCCGCACGGAAGCGTGGCGCGCAATACGGTGCGAACGCTATCTGCGGCAGCCCATTACGCCAGGCACAGGTCCGGCTTACGGCGGCGCCGACTAACCGACGACGCGCGACGTGAGGCGCGGACGGTGTACGAGGGCGCCGCTGGTGGCAATGCCGTCGTGGTCCAGCGGCCTCCTGAAAGAGCGCGGGACGGACGTGAGTGTCCGGACTGTTGAGCGGGCGGTGGCCGATCTGCGGTCGGCGTTTTACCGCGTCAGGTGAGCAGGCTACAAGGTCATCGCGAAGACCCCTGGTGGACAACGAGGCCACGCGTTACGCCAGGAGCTCAACGACGAGACAGGTGGAATGGCATGGCGCCCCGCTTCGGAAAGGAAGCCGCGGTCTCCACGTGCGATCCACGACGCACGGCGGACGCCAGTCGCCCCCCAACCAGAGACCGTACAGTGGCATTAACGCCGCTCGTCATCGGCGCCTAACTGCGCTGATGCCGATCGAGTCGGATCTAGTCTTCTGAACATGAGATGTTTCCCGGCGAACCAGGAGGCCGAGCGTAGTCGACGCGCGCCGCTCGTCACACCTTGACACCACCCGTCGACGCCGCCGGAGCCGGATCTCGGTCGTCTGAACCGCGAGACCTCCGTGCGAGAGGCAGGGCGAGGATGGTTCGATCCGGAACGAGCGGCGACCGGTTGTGTACCTACGCAGTCTGTGTAGCAATTCCCGCTTCTTCGCGTTCCGTTAACGGCAGAGATGATCGCTGCGCCGCCGCAAAATAGCCATTGCGCAAAAGGCCCTGAGTGCGTACATTCACGCCCCATTGCGGCAGCTGAGGCTGTGGAGGAGGCGTTTATGGCCGGTCAGTTGTTGGAGCTTCCGGTCAATATTCCCTGGAAGCAGATTGCCGTCAGTCCCGACATGATCGACACGCAGGTCGGCAACAAGCGGTTCCCGTTTGTGTGGCGTTCCTCTATGGCGATCTCGGTGTTTGAGCCGAAGCTCGAAGACCTGGCTCCGGAACTGTGTGATGAGCGTGTCACGTACGTGAAGGTCTCGTGCACCGTTACTGGTTATCAGCCTTCGAAGGAAGAGATCCTGGCGGGGCACGCATCGTTTCCCGATGTGCCCACCGACTCTCTGAATCAGATCCTGGAGGAGTACTTCGCCTGCTATGGCGTGCTGCTGCAGGTGGCGCTTTTTCCGCTGGCTGGCGATCACCCGCGGCCGGGACTGCATCCAATCGAGCGCGCCGACTATCCGCGCATCATCGCATTGGAACCCAAGGTGCGCGACTTCTACCAGGCCGCGACAGAATCCGGCGAGATCCTCACCGCCTCTGATTCGGGCGTGAAAACCGACAAATCGCTCACCACCATCGAGAACACGCAGACCGGCTTCAAGATGGGAGCCAAGGTTCCCGTCAAGGGAGCGGAACTGACGGGCGAGTTTTCTCACGCGCGATCGGAGACGAACCAAGACACATGGACGGTGCAGACCGACGCGTCGAGGGAGCGGCGCGAAACGGCGGGCACCACCACGCAGCTGAACCAAATGTACAACCTCCTCACCGGTTATCACCAGGGTACGAACCGCGCGGCCTTCCTGATGCTGCCACGACCTCACATCCTCCAACCGACCGATCGCCGCACGTTCGTCCAAGGGCTCAGGGTCATCGAGGGGCTTCAGGAATTTCTCCTGATCGTTTCGAGGCCGTCGAAAATCGCAGGATTGTGCATTGAAGCGACGCTGGACACTGGCCACTTTCCCGAAGACGTGGACGTCGAGCACCCGCCCGACGAATTCGAGGAGGGACAGGAAGACTTCACCGTGAGAGCGTTCGCCGACAACGGATGGTTCAGCGGGTCGTGCACGGACATCGAATCGGACCCGAGTTCCGCGTACACGATCGAAGCCGGGTGGGTGATCGATCGCAGCAAGGGCGATCCCGGGCACTCCGGGGTGCAGGAACTCGCCAACAACTCCAACGAACAGGCCAATCAATCCCTGGAACGGTACGACTACCGGGCAATCAGCGATGCCGGCGTCCGCGTGTCCGGGCGAATCTGCGGTGAAAACGCGCAGCAAGACAAGGCGCGATTCAACCGTACCTACCGAGTCTTCAAGCGCCGCGAGCAGCCGCGCGACACCAGTTCGGAGCCGGTGGTCACGACGCCATTCCTGATCACGAGCCGCTCACTGCTCGTTTGCATGCGCTCGGGCGAGATCTGTCCCGAGGTCGTGGCGCCGCCCATCGTTCTCGAGGACGCGACCGTGCTGGCAGAGTCGGTCGTGGACGAGCGACCGCTGCGCCTGCGCCCGGCCCTGCTCACCCGCCTCGCGGTGGCCGGCGACCGCGCACCGGCCATCAAGGACGTGCTCCGGCAACTGCAGCAGGGGATGCTCACGAGTTGGCGCTCGTTGCGTCGGTACCCTGCCGGTGCGGTTGGTTTCCTGGAGAGCGACTACTTCAAGGACAAGATCGCGGGCGCTGGGCCAGGTGGACGTTTGGAGCGCTCAGTCGCCGAAATCCCCGACTTGCCGCCAGCAGTTCTCGAGCGTCTTGGACGACCTACCTTAGTGAAAGAGGTGTTGTCACTGAAGCTCCCTGAGCTTGCGCAGCGGACCGGCCTAGATATCGCCGAGGCTGCCGGAGTTCGGCGCCGTCTGCTCGGACTGCCGCCGCCCCCGAGGAGAGGCGGGCGGGGCGAATCGAAGGGGTACTAGAGCCGCTACCTGCAGGATCTCTCATGCCTGACGAGACGACTCTGGCGACGACGCCGGCGAGCACCGCGCCCGGCTACTCGGGTACCAGCACATATTTCGCGCCTGGAGACAGCGAAACCGAGCTGCAGCGAAAGGCTGGACTCCTCGTTGAGGAAGCCGCAAACCGGGTGCTACAGGAAGCGCAGGCACAACGAGTCGAATACGCGGATCCGCTCAGCCTCGCACAGGCGATCGCGGCGAGGATCACACTCAATCCCGTGGGCCCGACCACTCCGCAGTTGATGGACCGGGTCCGCGCCGCCGTGCGCACCGCGCTGAACGCGCAGCAGGACGATCTTTTCCTCAAAGCGGTCGAACTCGGCACGGCACACGCGATCGTCGTCACGGATGGCGACTCCTCCGTCCAACGGCGCTCAAGCAGCGCCGACCCCGTGATTTTGTTCAACGGCCAGTTCACCTATGCGGCGACCGACGTGCGGATCCTGGGCGCCGGCATTGACTTCGTGTTCGTGCGGACGTACAAGAACCAGGCCGCGTACCTGGGGCCGCTCGGCTACAGGTGGGACCACAGCTACAACTTGTGGTTGCGCGTCTCGCCGGACGGGCGAACGATCAACTGCGCAACTGGTGCGCTGCGCGAGGATCGCTACGTCCGGCACGACACGCTCGACTACTGGGTGCCTCCCGACGGAGAGGATGGCGTATTCACGCCTGCGGGAAGTTCGTTCGTGTGGCGCTCACCCGAGGGCCGCCGCCACTTTTACGAGCCGGATCCGTCACGGCCGGGGCTGCTGCATCGGATCACGCGCATAGAGGACCGCTTCGGCAACTACTTAGCCTTCGCGTACGTGGACGGCCAGCTCCGGCGGATTGAAATCAACCATCCGCGCCGGTTCGTCGAGCTCACCTACGACGACGCCGGACGCCTGACCGGGCTGGCTGACCACACCGCACGCGCTTGGAGATACCGGTACGACGGCAATGACGATCTGATAGCCGTCACGACACCACCCACCGCCCGCTACCCGCACGGTCTGACCACGTGCTACGAGTACAGCTCCGCGATTTCGTCTCCGGCGCTGCAGCATAACCTCCTTCGCATAATCGACCCCGCAGGGCAGGTACACCTGGAAAACGAATACGGCACCGACGCGATGCTCGTCAGCTTCAACCGTGTCATCCGGCAGCGCCAGGGTGGCGGTGAGACGCGATTCGAATATGCGGATGTGATCCAAACCTTCGCCGTGGACTACGCGGACCACGAGCGCCCGACGCATGAGACCGTCGTAGTCGAACGCAACGGCCACGGCCGACGGCACGTGTTCAACCGGGCCGGCAACCTGTTGCTGCGCGAGGAAAGCGTGCTGCTCGACGGACAGCCTGCGACCCTTCGCTGGCATTCCCGATATAACCGCGACGGGAATCTCGTTGCGACGTTGACGCCCGAGGGCACGCTCAGTCAATACCTGTACGGGCGTGATCTGTTCATGCGCCGTCATGCGGAAGTCGATGAAGCGGCGTTAACCTCGGCCGCCGCGATGACACCAGACACCCGCCAGAGCTTCGGGCGCGTCCTGGCCTTCGTTCGGCGCCGTAATGCCTTCCGCTTAATTGATCTCAATCTCATCCGAGGGGTCTGGGGCGACATGTTCCCCGATATCTTCGCGGGGAATCGACACGCCGATGAGAACGGCGAGCTGGTTGCGGACGACACGATCGTCAAGTTCGAGTACGAGCGGGCTTTCGGGCAGGTGCGGTCAGTGTCGGATCCCCGCTTCACGAACAGCGCGGATCCGGCGGCGCTCGTCGAGCACACGCGGCACACTGCAACCCTGACGCGCTATCACTACGGTGGTCCAGCGTCGGATCCCACCCGCTTCGTGGTTTCGATCGTGCGCCCGTCACCCACGTTTCCGGATGGCACGCAGGGTCCCGCGATCGTCGAAACGTTCACGCGCCCCGATACCACTCCAGCATACGATTCGCGCGGGCGTGTGCTTCGCCACGTGAACGCGGTGGGCGCGGTGGTCGAATATACCTATGTCCTAGAGAACCCGAACGAGCCGCGGTCAGGGCACCTGCGGCAGATGACCGTCGATCCGGGCGACCTGGCGATTACGACGGAATACGAGGTTGACGAACTCGGCAGGGTCATCGTCACGCGATTGCCGCGGTCGGCCGGCCTCTCCGATGGACGCTTCGTGACGCGTACAACCTACAACGAGCTCGATCAGGTGGTCGAGACCGTCACGAGTCCTCCGTTCTTGTTCTCCACACGTCGCTTCTACGATCGGAACGGCATGCTGGAACGCGAAGAGCGGCAGGCCACCGACGACAGCGGCGCCCCCGTGCAAGGGGGCGTCGAAGTCCGCACCTTCACGTATGACGCGGAACTGAATCTGACGGGCGAAAGTGTCGGCGGCGCCGATTCGGCAGCGCAGTTGGTCACGCGGTATTGCCTGGGGTCATCCGGTGAGCGGCTGGCGACGATCCTACCAGCCGGCAACCGCGTGTGGCACCGGTACGACGAGCGTCTCCTGCAGGTGGAGCTCACGATGGGTGCGTGCTCGCCAGACGCCGCTACGTGGCGGTCGGCATACGACGCCGACGGGCGGCCCCGCCGCCAAATCGACGCGCGGGGGAATGTTACGTCCCTTCAGTATGATCCCCTCGGCCGTGTGATCGTCGAAGAAGATCCGCTGGGTCACGTCACAGTGTCCAGCTACGACAAGGCGGACAAGGTCACCTGCGTCCGGCATTTTGAGCGCCGCGAGGACGGGTTTTATCTGTTGACGTGGACGCAGATGCAATATGACGAGCTGAGCCGCCCGATCCGGACGAGCGCCAGCCTTTTCGAGAATCCTCTCGGCCCTGTGCAGCATGCCCAGCTTGACAGCGCCTTCCTGGACTCCTCTACGGTGGGCCGGTCGCTCGCGACCTTGACGTTCTACGACGCTGCCGGACGCATCGAACGGGTGCTCGATCCGTTGCAGCGGGAGATCAGATACGAATATGACGCCGCGGGTCGCCTCTCGCGCTATGTGGACCCGATGGGCAACGAGACGCGCAAGCGGTACGACAGCCAGGGTAATGCGGTTCGCTCTGATCGTGTGGAGATGCTGCGAGATCCACAGAGCGGAACGATAACTGGGCAACGGGTTTTTGCCACCAGTTCGGCATACGACGAACTCGATCGCCTGACCACAACCACCAGCAGCCTTGGTAATGTGATCCAGTACGCCTACGACAGTCGTGGCAAGCTCACAGCGCGAACAGACCCACTGGGAAACCGCACCCGATTCAGCTACGACATCTTCGGCCGGCGCACCACCATCGAGCAGGACTTGACCGCAACGGGCCTGGGTAGCGGTCTCGTTCAGCAGATGGCTGTCACCAGGTTTCAATACGACGACAACGGCGACAACACTGCGGTCATCGACGCGCTCGGTCGCCGTACGGAGCAACAGTACGACACGCTGGGTCGCCGCCGCCTCATTGTCTATCCCGACGGCAGCCGGATGCGTTTCGAGTACAACCCGGACGGGCATCTTCGCGCAACTATCGACGGCAACGGCACGCGGAAACGGTACTCCGTGGATGCTATGGGCCGCATTACCCGGGTTGAAGTCGATGTTCCTACCGCATCAGCCGACGTAGAGATTCGTGGAGAGACGTTCCAGGCCTTCACATACGACGGGGCTGGCCGTTGCCTGCATGCGGAAAATGACTTCGCCGCTTGTGATTATGTCTACAACTCCATGGGCTGGGCCCTGGAGGAGGTCACTACACCACGCAATCCTGCAGTGACACCAACTCCTCTGTCCCTTCGGCGCGAGTTCGATGACGTCGGAGCGCTCGTCGGCCTCACGTACCCCGAAGGCCGCCGCATCGGTCTCGAGCGGAATGAACTCGGCCGCTTGGAGGCGGTGCGCAATCTCGCACAAGGCACCAGCTACCCCGGCGTCACATCGGGCGCCAACAGCTTCGAGATTGCCACGATCTCCTATACGGGCACGCAGCAGTCGCGCTATGCATTCGGGAACGGCGCCTCCACGAGCTATGCGTACGATGGAGACGGACGCGTCATCGAGATCGAGCATCGCGGTCCCGCGGCTGTTCTGCTAACGACTCAGTATGCGTACGACGCCGCGGCGCAGATGCGCGTGCGGCACGACATTGCTCCCGGCCGGGACGTGACGGAAGTCTTTCGCTACGACTCGATGTACCGGCTGCGCAACGAAACGGTGGAGAGCCGGCCGGCCTTTTCCGCCGCCGCCTTTGCGCCCCCTTCGTCGATGCCGCCGGAGCCCATTCCCAATAACCAGCAGCAGATCGACGCAGTAATCGGTCCGCTCTCGCTTCCGGCGAGCGCGACGACGAGGGACTACGATCTCGCGGGGAACTGGCTGCGCGCGGCAAACAGCGGCGGCGACATGAATTTCGTAGTCAACCAGCTGGATCAGTACTCCACTGTAGACAGTGGCGCGTTCCATTACGACCGGAACGGCAATCTCAGGAACGACGGGACACGTCGATACACGTACGACGCCGCCAACCGGCTTGTTCGGGTTGACGAGGTGAGCAACGGCCAGACAGTCGCCGCATACTTCCACGATGCGCACGGCCGTCGCAATCTCGAGATCGAGGGCGGCACCACCACCAGACTGCTATGGGACGGCAACAGTGTTATCGGCGAGTACCAAAACGGCCAACTCTTCGCGTCGTACGTCTTCGACGACGGGATCGATCGGCCGCTCCACCTAGCGGTGGGGAGCTCGGAGGCCTGGTACCATCAGGACATCCTCGGTTCCGTTCGCCTCCTGACGACTCCCTCGGGCGGGAGCGCCGCCGCCTATCGTTATTCCGCCTTTGGCGCGCTCGAAGAATCCGCCGGTGCGATATTCAACCCGATTCGATATACGGGCCATCGATTCTCCACAGTCTTGTCCATGTACGACTACCGTGCCCGTCAGTACCATCCGCTGCTGGGCCGTTTTCTCCAACGCGATCCGGCTGGCATGGCGGACGGGACCAACCTTTATGTGTACGCTGGCAACAACCCGCTCGTGTTTGGCGATCCACTTGGCACCGCCCGCGCACGCGCAGAGGCACTCAACTCGCATCCGATGAACCCGGACGAATACGTGCTCACGGATCCGTTCGATCCCCTGGGTCTCGCGGCGAAGGGCATCATTGTCTCCGAACACACAAGGTCGGTGAGGAAGAACCAGGCCACGATCGGCGTGAAGGAAACCGAGATTGACCCCCCGTATGAACGAAACTGGCTTCTGCACGGGCCCGAATGGTTCAACAGGGCGGTGCAGAACGCGGCAGAGGGAGGCCGCAGTGCGAAGGCGGCGGCGCGGTTCGAGTCCTTGAACGAGCACCAGACCAAGATCAAGAGAATCCTGGAAGTGGGCCACGGCTGCGCCGCCTGTCATATCACGACGCGGGTGTGGAACACACTCGGCCCGCAGGCGATAAACCCGGAAAACGGCTTGCCCTACGACTGGGCAATCAACATGAATGGTTACAATGGTTGGGTCGACATCAGCTCCCGCTCGCGCTTCTTCGTGGAAAGCATGACAGCGATCGCGACGACGAAGATGCAGGTCGACGCCGCGTTCGCGGCCCAATGGGCGCCGGCGACCACGCCCAGGATTGGGCCTCGATACCACTCTTTTGACGAAGCGTTCGGGCAAGGCGGGCACGTGCTGGAGGTCGTCGTTCGAAAAAAGAATGGTCGGGAGATTGCCCGATGGTGGGAGGCGAGTGAGGGCGGCGGCCTGGGTCGGGCCGGACACACCGAGCAGAAGGCTCTCAGCCGGATCAAGCTGGGGCCGGACATAGAGATTGAGATGCGCGGCTGGCACAACCCCTGCCCGTATTCCGGCGGGTGCATGAACACCATGCGGTATGTTGCTGAGGAATACGGCACGGACATCATGTACCGCACGCCGCGAGGCAACTACTTCTTTTCGGAAGGTGTGGAATAAGAAACGATGACTGGACGTCGGCTGTGCGGGCGAGCGCTCCCAGCATCGCCGTGTCGCACGAGCGGATGCTGAGATGCCGCAGCAACAGCTCCAGCGATCCCTTAATGAAAGCGGTCACATCGTGCTCGAGGGCACACTCCTCACGCATGGGGGCACAGTTCTCATCACTCTTCTCGCAGTCACGAACGCTGCCGTGATTCGTGAGAAGTGAGCCCATTTTCCAGCAAGAACCTGTGCCTACCATACGTAAACATGGTTACGCCCTTGAGTGGATTGAGGTTACTGGCATTCTAGGATAGCCTCCAGTCGTGGCATCTGTCGTCGTCTCGCTGCTCCACTCGGTTCCGTTCTTGGTCTGGTCACGCGCTTCGCTGCATTTGGAGATCACGTGTTCGTTTAGCGACGGTCGACCGGATGCTGTGGGCGTGGCTCTCGCCCTCGTGGCGCGGCTGGCGCTCTACCGTGCACATCGTCAAGACGAAGACCGTACTCGCGTGGTACCGGCACGGTTTCGCTTGTTCTGGACCTGGAGCCAACAGCCGCACCGGCCGGCCGCCCGTGCCGTCACTGATCCTCGAGCTGTCGACCGCGAATCCCCTCTGGGACGCGCCTCCGGTCGATGGAGAGCTTCAGAAGATGGGGCCCCGACTGTGCCCAAGACATTGGGTCTACGGCACGCAAAGGCGGCAGCGTGATGTCCCCACGATTGTCCCTGAGACGCGCCAAAACGGCGTACCCAGAGCCAACACCAGCCAACTCGGTCGATCGGGGAAGTAGGAAGTACTGAAGGATTTACGAGGAAAATCGAAGATGTCCGAGAGGCTGATCGGCGTTTAGCAAACCGCCACCTCGCGAGCTTCGCTGTACGAGCGTTGACGGCTTGCCGCGCCCCAGCGCGCACCGGTTCCACTACGCTCGGACGCGGCTTTTAGCTCGCCGCTCTGAGAGAGAGCTCGAACTGGAGACCCTCGGCACGTTGCAGGTGACCAATCACTTCGAACAAGTTGCGCGCCTGCGGATTGCCGGCAGGGCCGAACATGCGCATCAGGCTTTTTGCAGGTCGTTTCGTGGCGCGACTGAGTTCCTCAAACCCCATCGTCGCGTTAATGTAGTCGCGCAGAATCGCTTTTCCCGTATCGAGATCTCCGCCTAGGAGAGACTCCACGCCTTCCCGGAGGAGTGCCTTCCGGTATTTGCGGTCCTGCCTGATCCGGGCCTGCACCGTTTCCTTGAACTCGCGCGTGAGAGGCATCGTCACGTCTCCTGCGACTTGCGCTTCTTGTAGTCCTTCCACCGTGCGTGCGCCGTTGCGATGTCCCGATCCTGGCGCTTTTTCGTTCCCCCGCCCAGCAAGATCACCAGGGCGTCCCCATCCTTGCCGAAGTAGACGCGATAGCCGGGTCCGAAGTCGATTCGGTACTCGAACACGCCGGCCCCGACGCCCTTCACGTTCGAGAAACTCCCCAGCTCCAACCGCCGCACGGCCGTGGTGATCTTTGCGGCGGCGGTGGCGTCGAGCGCGGCGAACCAGTGTCCGAACGGACTCGCACCGTCGCGCTCGAGGAACTCCAGAACCGTCAGCATGGCAATGGTAACATATGCGTTACCATAGTTCCACTCCGGGTCGCCTTGAGGCGATCCGCGGCCTCCGTCGGCTTACGCATTACGCGTGAATTGCTACGCAGACTGCGTAGGTTCGCAACCGACCTCTCGTGCCTGATCGCCGGCACGTCGGAGGGCCCGCGGCTTGAAGTCGTACACATTCTGACGTTGGGTCCGCTTCGCTGGCGCTGTAGTCGGCGCCGGTTTGACTTCTACGATCCCAGACAGCACCTCAGCCCATTTTTCGAGCGCCACGCGCTTCTCCTTGTCGTAGCGGTAACGGTCGTAGATAGCCGTCACCGTGCTGTGCGTGACGCTGCGATGGTTGAGCACGTGGGCGATGTGGAACCGGTCGACGCCCGCTTCGCCCATGTACGAGGCGGCGGTGCGGCGCAGGTCGTGCGCGCGGAAGTGGAATGAGACGCCGCCCTTGCAGAGAATGGCTGCCGCCTTCTTTGCGCGGTCAGCCACACAGGTGTGACGGTAGTTCGAGAACACGTATCGGTCATCGGCGTTCTCCACACGTGCTCGTCGACCCAGGATGTCAAGGACCATCGACGTGAGCGGGACCCGGTGCGGGCCGTGGTTCTTCGAGACGTTTCCGGGAATCAACCACCAGCCAGTGTCAAGGTCCACCTCCCGCCATTGCATTTGGCACACCTCCCCGCAGCGCTGGGCCGTCAGCAGCATCACGAGGAAGACATCATTCAGCGCCTGCGAGAGTCGCGGCTTCGGTGTTCCGTCAGCGTTCTTCGCCTCCGTCTCATGAAGCGCGGGCCAGAGCTCGCGTAGCTCGTCGCGCGTGAGCACGCGATCGCGACTGCGTTCGTGTCCCGGTTTCTTGATCCGCCACGCCGGGTTTGCTTCGATCCAATCCTGGTCGACGGCGAACGTGAACAGCGCGGAGATCCGTTCAAGCACGCGGTTCCCCTGGATCGGGGCCGTCTGTGCCTTCTCCTCAACGAGCTCGCGAATGTCGCGGCGTCGGATATCCGCAACCCGCCGATGCCGCCAGGTGGGGAGGACTTCCTTCTCCAGGATGCGACGGACCTCGGACCAGCTGCGCAGGACCTTCTCTTTCCGGCTGCGATAGAGCTCGTAGAGCGCCTGCACCGTGTTCTCGTCCTGCGTGTGCTCGGTCTGCTTCTCGCCGGCGGGATCGGCGCCGTCAAAGATGCGGCCGCGATGTTGCGTCGCGATCTTCCGCGCCTTTTCCAGAAGCACGTCCGGATAGCGCCCGAGCCCGACGCGTCGCATCCGGCGGCGGTGTCGGTAGTACAACGTGAACGTCTTGCGGCCCGACGCCGACACGCGGATCGCCAGTCCCGGTACGATCGCGTCAAAGACCTCGTACCGTTTCCCGTGTGACTTCAGTTGATCGAGATAGCGAGCGGTCAACGTGACGGAGGCCATGGCTTCCTGCCTTGCCGATGTTTCGTGTGCAGTAGGTCGTTCCGGGGTGACACCGGGGTGACGCCGCGACGGCGCTTCGATGCCGCGACGCGCAACCACTCGCACCGTGCCTCACGTCGAACCCTAGCACCGGCAGGGAGTTACGACCAAATCGAAGAATGCAGAAAATCGCAGGAAAACGCGTCGATTACGGCTTGGGCGCAGGGGGTCGCTGGTTCGAATCCAGTCGCCCCGACCACTCTTCAGACGGTCCATCGGGGTTTCCACATACGGCGCCATGTCTTGCGTCTTCCGGGCGCCCTTCCAGTTCCACCGCCACCGGCGGTCACTCCTTGTCAGTCCTCTCGAATAGACTCTCTTCAACGAAGACAAATGGAGCACTGTTCGCGCTTAGCCCGAGGCCGTGGGTAGCCTGTCTGCGCCCTATGATGTCCTTCTCGGCGGGCAAGCCCGAAGACGAAGGCGACACCACCTAAGGAACAAAGAGCTCGCGCCTATGCTGAGCCTGAAAAGGACACACTCGGCGGCTTCCCGTTGCTGAGAAGACGAAACCAACCTCATGGACTTGATCTCGGGGTCGGTCGATCAGACATCGTCGCCGCAGGAGAAGATCACCCTGTTTCGGTCGCTCTTCAGAGGCCGCGACGACGTGTACCCGCGGCGATTCGAGAGCCGCAAGACGGGCCGGTCTGGGTACGCTCCTGCCTGTGCCAACGAGTGGGTTCGAAGCGTGTGCGAGAAGCCGCGCATCAAATGCGCTGAATGTCCCAACCGTCGGTTCCTTCCGGTCACTGACGATGTCATTCGCTGGCACCTGTCAGGTTGCGACGCCGAGGGACAGCCCTTCATCGCTGGCGTCTACCCGTTGCTTCAGGACGAGACTTGCTTCTTCCTCGCCGTCGATTTCGACAAGGCCGGCTGGCGCGACGATGCCGCGGCGTTTCTTGAAACGTGTCGCCACCTCAATCTCCCAGCCGCGCTCGAACGATCACGCTCCGGGCGAGGTGCCCATGTCTGGTTCTTCTTCGATGAGGCGACTCCGGCCGCGCTTGCCCGAAGACTGGGATCGCATGTCCTCACCGAGACCATGGAGAGACGTCCGGACATCGGGCTAGATTCGTACGACCGGCTCTTTCCGAATCAAGACACGATGCCGCAAGGAGGATTCGGAAACCTGATTGCTCTGCCGCTCCAAAGGGCAGCGCGTAAACGGGACAACACGGTCTTTCTTGATAGCGCCTTTGTTCCGTGGACCGACCAGTGGGCATTTCTAGCGAGCGTTCGCAAGATAGGGCGGCCCCAGGTTGAAGAGATCGTCGACGACGCTGAACGACGAGGCCGCATTCTCGGGGTACGGTTGCCACCGCAGGACGATGGAGAAACAGAGCCGTGGACTGCGCCTCCGTCACGTCGAAGGGAGGTCCCGATCGTCGGTGATTTGCCAGCGACGTTGGAACTCGTCCTTGGCAATCAGATCTACATCCCCAAGCAAGGGCTGCATCCGGGACTTCGAAACCGATTGCTTCGGCTCGCTGCGTTCCAGAATCCGGAGTTCTACAAAGCGCAGGCCATGCGGCTTTCGACATACAGCAAGCCACGCGTCATCGCGTGCGCCGAGGATCTCCCGCATCACATCGGGCTGCCGCGCGGTTGCCTTGATGACGTGTGCAAGATGCTCAACGATCTTGGTGTTCGCCCGGCCATTCGCGACGAACGTCGCGACGGCAGTCGTTTGGAGGTGAAGTTTCAAGGCGAGCTTCGGCAGCAGCAGAAAGCAGCCGCGGACGCGATGCTGCGTCACGAGACTGGCGTACTGGCAGCCACAACAGCGTTCGGCAAGACTGTCGTCGCCGCGTGGCTCATTGCCCGTCGCGGCGTGAGCACGCTCGTGCTAGTTCATCGTCGGCAATTGCTCGAGCAATGGATCGAGCGACTCTCGACTTTCCTCGATGTTCCGGCGAAATCGATCGGACGAATCGGCGGAGGACGAAATCGACCGACAGGACAGATTGACGTCGGCATCATTCAGAGTCTTGTCCGAAAAGGCGTAGTAGATGACCGCATCGCTGAGTACGGCCATGTGATCGTCGATGAGTGCCATCACCTGTCGGCACACAGTTTCGAGCAGTTGGTACGCCAAGCCAACGCCCGATTTGTCGTTGGCTTGTCGGCAACCGTCGCACGGAAGGACGGCCACCACCCGATCATCTTCATGCAGTGCGGTCCGGTTCGACATCAGGTAAGTGCTCGCGCACAGGCGGCATCGCACCCGTTTGAGCACTTCGTGCTGGTTCAGCCGACGTCGTTCCAGCCGAACAGAAGTCCTGATCCGGATAAGCGCGTCGAATTTCAGACGCTGTACCAGGAGTTGGTCGACGACCAGACGCGTACTCGTCGAATCTGTGAGGACGTTGTCGATTCCGTTCGCAACGGGCGCTCGCCTTTGATCCTGACGGAGCGCAATGAGCACCTCGAGCGCTTCGAACACGAGCTGACGTCGCGTGTTGATCACGTTGTCGTCTTGCGCGGGGGCATGGGCAAGAAGCAGCTGCAGGCGGTCAATGAGCATCTCGCCGCCATCCCGCGCCATGAAGGGCGAGTCATCCTCGCGACTGGCAAGTACATTGGCGAGGGCTTCGACGATCCGCGTTTGGACGCGCTATTTCTCACGCTTCCTGTCTCATGGCGAGGAACAGTCGCGCAGTATGCCGGCCGGCTGCATCGTCTCTACGACGGGAAACGGGAGGTACGAATCTATGACTACGCCGATCTCAACGTGCCGATGCTGGCGCGGATGTTTGACCGGCGATGTCGCGGGTATGAGGCTATCGGCTACACGATCCTTCTTCCGGCCAGCGCCATTCCAGGGTGGCCTGCCGATGTCGTTCTTCCGTCCGACCCTGTTTGGAAGCGCGATTACTCCGGTAGCGTGCGAAGGCTCATTAGAGACGGTGTCGACACGCCGCTCGCGAGCCTGTTTGTGCACGCCGCCCGAGCGATGCAGGAAGACGCCGAGGGTGCAGCGCGGGCAAGAAGTGCAACCGAGGCGTTCATCTACCGGCGACTGGACACGCTGACGGAGACCAGTGGACGCTTCCGTCTCAACGTGGCGTTACCGATCCCGTTCGATGGCTTCGGAACCCTTGAAGTCGACCTGCTGTGCGCCGACGCCCGCGTGGTCGTCGAACTCGATGGCGGACAGCACCTCGCGGATCCAGTCGCGTATCGTCGCGATAGGCGAAAGGACCAGTTGCTGCAGGAGAACGGCTACTTCGTGCTGCGCTTTCTTGCCGAGGACGTAGGCAAGGACCTGGATGCCGTGCTCGCTGCGATTCTGAGGGCGCTTGCGCGGCGTCGCCAGTCAGCAGCACGCGGCGAGCCTCTCAAATTCGTACGGCGAGGCAGCGAATGACATCGCTGACGGCCTGTAAGCGCTCGGCACCTCCCATCGTGCTCGACGAACACCCCTGCCGGAACCCGGTCTTTCACTGATCAGCCGTCTCCCAGCTACACTGTGAATATGGAGTTCAAGAGGATCACGACCAATCCCCGCCAGATGGGAGGAGTTCCGTGTCTTCGCGGTCTTCGGATTCCAGTTGCGACTGTCGTTCCCCTCGTGGCTGAAGGGCAAACCACAGAGCGTATCCTCGCGCTGTACCCCGACCTCGAGGCTGACGATGTCCGCGAGGCGCTGCTCTTTGCGGCCGAAGCCGTCCGCGAACGAGCGTTGCCCCTCGCCGCCGGCGAATGAGGTTCCTGATGACAACGCGCTGTCGCCAGCGCTCGCTGCTCTCCTGCAACAGGCCGGTCATGATGCAATCCATGTCCGCGAATTAGGATTGCAGCACGCCGACGACGAAGCGATCTTCGAGCGCGCTGCCGCCGAACATCGAATCGTCGTGTCCGCGGATGCTGATTTCGGAACGCCGCTCGCGAACCTGCCCCAGCTCGTCGACGCCTTGCAGAACGGCAGCATCGTCACGTTCGAGCCAGCTCGGGTGCGAGTTCGCTTGTTCCGATCGGCCCGTAATCGGATTTTACGGGTACGGATGAGTGACGCGCTCACCGCTTTCGCGCAGTGAGCTTTTCCTTGTCCAAGAGTGATAGGCTTCCGCATCTGAAGGAAGGGCGGCAATGCAAGAGTTCGTTATCGAGCGGCACATACCCGGCGTTCACCTGCTGACCGAGGAACAGGTCCGCGAGGGGTCACTGAAATCGTTAGAGGCTCTGCGCGAACTTGGTCCTGAGATCCAATGGCTTCGGAGCTACATCACCGAAGACAAGATCTATTGCGTGTATCTCGCGCCTGACGAAGCGCTCATCCGCGCCCACGCACGGAAGTCGGGGTTCCCCGCCGATCGCGTCTCAGCAGTGCGGCGGATGATCGATCCGGCACTTCTGCAATAGCGGCGGCGATCAGCCCGGTCTCGTCGCCAGCGCGTACTCCACGGTTTCCGCGAGTGGAGCAGTCCATCCTTCCATCCAGCACGTTGCCGCGCGGCTTCCGGCGCGCTCCTGGCTCTTCGTGATCACGTCCTGCAAATCCAGGGCGTGGGCAGGGTGGCGCAGCTCGAGTCGATCGTAGCGGCCGAACTTTCGCTTGATGGCGGCAACAGCCCCGGCGAGACGTAACGCGCGTTCGGGCGCCTCCTGGTGCCACGCAACTCGCGCGAGCGTTTCGAGAACATGGGCGATTTCGCGGCTATGGCCAGTGGTCATCAACACCCGCAAGGCCTCGAGCGCATGCTGTTCCGCCGTCGACGGGTCCTCCGCGACGGAGATCGTTGCGAGGTCCGCAAGACACGTGGCAGCACCCGCATCGTCTTCGGCAGCGCGAAACTGTTCGAGCGATACTTTTAGGAGCCGCCGCGCCGTCGCCAAATCGCCTGCCCACCGAGCCGCGTCGGCTTCGTGATTGAACGACCACGCGACTCCGTCCCTGTCGCCGCATTGGACGAACAGCTCTCGTGAGTACTGGCACAGTTGGCGCGCACGATCGTTGTCGCCGGTGATCTTGGCTAACGTCGCCAGATTCGTGAAAGCACGCGCCTCACCCCTCACGTCGCCGATCTCGCGCCAAAGCGCGATGCCGTCCTCGACCAGTGCCCTCGCCTCATCGTGCCGCCCGAGCTGGGCTAAGGCGACGCCGTGACTCGCGCTCATTTGAGCGATAGAACGCCGATCTTCAAGTTGGCTGATGGCCTCGCTCGCTTCGGCCTGGAGGGGCAAGTACGCAGACATGTCCCCCTGCAGATGGATCAGGAAGCAACAGTGGCCGAGAGCTCTTGCCCTCCACACCGGCTCTTGGACGGCGCGCGGCAGCTGCAGCAAGCGGTGCATCCATTCCCGGCCTTCGGTCAACAGCGCCCGCGCCTCCCAGAACGGGATCAGGGCGGAGGCCAGCCGGACGCCCCACTCAAACTGCTGCTTTTCGATCAGCCACTCGTGCGCTGCGCGATAATTCGCGTACTCCACCTCGCAGCGACGCATCCAGTGGGATTGCTCACGGCCACGTAAGGCATATCCTTCTTCCGCAAGCACCACGCAATAGGCCGCATGCGCGCGGCGCGCCAACTCGCCGTCGTTGCTGGCAGCCAGCCGCTCTTGCGCATACTCTCGAATCGTTTCCAACTGGCTGACACGGTGTGGATCGCTGTCATTCACGACAACGAGCATGTTTTGCTGGACGAGGCCGTCCAGCAGATCCTCCACACTTCCCCCCAGATCGGCGAGGACGTTGCACACTGCCTCAACCCCCTCCGCTGTGCACCCACCGGAAAAGACTGCCATGCGACGAAAGAGCATTCGCTCGGCGGCATCGAGAAGCTCCTCACTCCATTCGAGGGCGGCGCGAAATGATTTCTGCCGTTGCGGCGCGTCCCTCGGCCCACCGGTCAGGACGTCCAGCCGACGCTCGAGCTTGGATAGGATTACTGCCGGAGACAAAAGCCTGACGCGCGCCGCCGCAAGTTCGATGGCGAGGGGCAGCCCGTCCAGGCGTTGGCAAATGCGTGCGATCGGCCCAGCGTTCTCCTCCGTCAGGACGAAATCCGATTTGGCTGCTGTCGCACGCTGAACGAAGAGTGTGACTGCGGCAGAACTCGAGAGCTGTTCCAGCGTCGTGTGACGTGTATCGGGAACAGCGAGCGGGGGCACCATCACGTCATATTCGCCGGCCAGGCGCAACACCGCCCGGCTCGTAGCGAGCACGGTGAGCGATTTCCCAGCCGCCAGCAGTTCGCTGACCAGCGGCGCCGCGTCGAGGACGTGCTCGAAGTTGTCGATCACGAGCAGCATCGGTGACTGCTGGCGCTCGCGAATCCATCGGCGAAGAGCAGACGCGACGTTCGTATCCGTCGTGTCGCGCACGCCGAGCGCGCTCGCGATGGTCTTTCCGACGGCATCAGCGCCGTGAACAGGCGAGAGATCGACGAAGAACACGCGATTGCCAAAGCGGGCGGAAAGCGTTGTCGCGAGCTCGAGCGCCAATCGCGTCTTGCCGACACCACCGGGTCCGGTCAGCGTAATGAGCCGAGCACCGCTGTCCACGAGGCGCGTGACCGCTGCCAATTCGCTCGTCCGACCGACTAGTGGTGTGCGGGGCAGTGGCACTGATGGGACGTCATCCGTCGCCTGTACCTCGAACAGCCGCGTGCGGACCATCGCCAGCTCGCGGTGTAAGTCGTTCGTCGAGGCATAGCGATCGCCAGGCTCGCGAGACAGGCAGCGCTCGATAATCCAGCGCAGTGGGTCGGGCATGAGCGGGCAGCGCTCAGTCAGCGAAGGAACATCGGCCCGTCGCACCGCTGTTAACGTCTGCGCCGCACTTGCACCCCGGAACAGACGCTCACCCGTGGCCGTTTCGTACAGGATTGACCCAAGTGAGAACTGATCCGATCGGAAGTCTATCTGCCCACCTTCAGCCTGCTCCGGTGACATGTAGCTCACAGTGCCGACAATCGCCGCCGGTGCTCCGGTGTGAGTTTCGAGATCTTCTTCCGACCGGGCGTGCGCGGCAATGCCGAAGTCGAGCAGTTTCACGCTGCCAGTCGCGGTGAACATCACATTTTCTGGCTTCAGATCGCGATGCACGATGCCGCGGGCGTGCGCCGCGGCGAGCGCATTGGCGACCTGCGCCGCGATGGTCAGCAACTCGTCGATCTCCAGCGCCCCTGACGTCAGGCGCTCGCGCATCGTCGATCCCTCGACGAATTCCATCACCAGGAAATCGCGCCCGTCTCGATCGCGCTCGATTGAATGAACGGTGACGATGTGCGGATGATTGAGTGATGAGGCGGTGCGGGCCTCGCTCAGCAGACGTGCACGAGCCGCCGCGGAGTCTGAAACAACTTTCAACAGCTTGATCGCGACGTGCCGGCCGAGTGTCAGGTCCTCGGCCTCGTACACCTCACCCATCCCACCGCGTCCGAGCGGGCGCACGATTCGATAATTTCCGATCATCGTGCCGGCAACGAACTCGAACTGGGGCGGCGTGGCGCGAGTCAGTTGATCGGGCACCGAAGGGTGGTCGTCGATTGCGTCGCTAGCCGCTGGATGCGGTCCCCCGAGAATGATAGGCGCACTCAGAAAGCCGGTCGCCCGCACATCACTTTCAAGCAGGGCCTCGACCTCATTGCGCAGCGAGAGGTCGCCCTCACACGCGCGATCGAGAAAATCACTGCGGTGTGTTTCCGTACGCGCGAGTGCCTCGTGAAACAGCTGCTCGATACGAGACCATGTATGACTCACGACAGCACTCCATCCTCATGCAGTCAGATGCCGAAACAACCAGGCCCGCGCCAGCCTCCAGTCTCGCAGCACCGTGTCAGTCGAAATCACGAGGACTGCCGCGGTCTCCTCATTGGTCAGCCCGCCGAAGAACCGTAGTTCGACGATCTGTGCTTTGCGAGCATCCAGTTGGGCCAGCGCGACCAGCGCTTCGTCGAGGGCGAGCAGATCGACCGCCGGAGTCTGGGGCGCGGACAGCGAGGTGTCGAGCGGAAGATGGAGAGCGCCGCTGCCGCGCTTCGACGTTCGACGGGCTCGCGCCAGATCAACGAGTACGCGCCGCATCGCGCGCGCTGCCACTGCCAGGAAGTGCACACGATGCTGCCAGTCGGGGCATTGCGCCGATGCAAGTCGCAGAAATACCTCGTGAACGAGCGCCGTCGTCTGCAACGTGTGGCCTGTTGACTCGCGCCGCATGCAGGCGCGAGCCTGCCGCCGCAACTCGTCATAGAGAACGGAAAAGACCTCAGCCTGCGCGTCTTCGTCACCCTCGCGCCAACGTCTCAGCAACACCGTGACGTCGTCACCGAACGCCTTGCCCATGCTCGCTACGTCGCCATTCTACGGTCAATGAACACTCGATGGAGGCCCGGTCTCGCGTGCGGTTCGCGACGCGCTTTTTGCGCTTATCTCAATGTGAGGTATGTGCTGAGTGTTCGAAGACGCCTCAGAGTCGTCACGGCCGAGCGCGTGCGGTGCTCGTGTCATTGCTGACGCTTATCTACATACGGGAGCAATCCTGCATCAACAACCGGATTCGTTCGGAAGAGATGGTTGCACCAGTAGAGGGGGAAGCTATGAAAACGAGACTGCACTGCACGCCGGTCCTGACCTTCGCAGCGTTCGGGTTTCTTGCCTGGTGGGTCACTTCGGTTATCGCGATGGGAATCGACCACGGCCTGACGCCAGCGACCCAACGAGAGCTCGCTGCTGCCCGTGCCGCAACTGCGAAGTACCACGACCTCGCGCAAGCGGAAGCCGACGGCTACGTCAACATCGACCTGTACTTGCCAGAAGAGGGCTTCCATTGGGTCAACGCCTCGCTGATCGATGGCGACTTCGATCCGGCGCATCCGGAGGTTCTGCTATACGCCCCCGTTCCTGGAGAGAAACGGCTGCAACTCGTTGCGGTGGAATATCTGGTGCCACTCGTGTCCGCGACGCCACCCGTAGGCTTCACCGGTACAGCCGATAGATGGCGTCAGGATGACGAAGGGTTTGGTTTGTGGGAACTCAACGCGTGGATCTGGGAACACAATCCCAATGGTCTGTTCACGTTCCTGAATCCGCGGATCCCGTAGGCGGGCACGGGAGGATACGAACATGCACGCTGTTACGCTGTCGCTAACGGTTGCCGGAGTGGCGGGGCTGCTTGTGCAGATCCTGCACGCCGGTAGCCAACCAAATCTCTTGGATGACGAACTGCAGACCGTGCTCGCACAACACGGCTTCACCGGCAGAATCGAATCCACACTGGAACAGCGACTGGGCCGCCGAATCGATCGTCAGCTCGCCGACACCGGTCGGCTGCTCTTTTTCGACACCGTGGCCGGCCTCAACAACGATAACAACTGTTCCGGGTGCCACGCTCCGACGAACGGATTTGGCGATACGCAATCAATTGCGATCGGCATCGATAACAACGGCATCGTCGGTCCCAGCCGGAGCGGACCGCGGAATCAACGCCGTAGTCCGATGATCGCGAACACCGCCTTTTTTCCGAATCTGATGTGGAACTCGCGCTTTGCGGCCCTCTCTGATGACCCCTTCGATAATTCCGCCGGCTTCATGTTCCCGGAACCGGAGGGGTTCACGCTCTCGTATCAGCCGCACCTGCTCACGGCGCAGGCGTTTATTCCGCCGACGGAGCGCGTGGAGGTCGCGGGTTTCGACTTCCCGGGCGGAAATTTCGAAATTCGCGATGAGGTCCTGAGGCGCATCAACGACGTGCCCGAGTACCGAGCTCGATTTGCGAAGCGCTTTCCGTCGGTGCAGCAGGGTGGGCCCATTACCTTCGACATGTTTGGTCGCGCGATAGCCGAATTCGAATTCACGCTGGTGTTCGCTGACGCGCCCATAGACCGATTCGCACGAGGCATGAAGAACGCCTTGACCGACGTTCAAAAGGAGGGTGCGTTGCTGTTCTTCGGAGCGGCGAGATGTGTAGAGTGTCACCGCGTATCCGGGCCGTCGAACGAGATGTTCAGCGATTTTGCCGCACACGTCATCGGTGTCCCACAAATCGCCCCGCTGTCTGGCAATGTGGCCTTCGATGGTCCTGGCGGCAATGAAGACTTCGGGTTGGAACAAATCACCGGCAATCCGGATGACCGCTACAAATTCCGAACCTCGCCGATTCGAAATGTGGGCCTTCAGCCGACCTTCTTCCACAACGGCGCGTTCACCACGCTCGAGGATGCGGTCACCCACCACCTGGACGTCTTCGCGTCGATGCGTGAATACAATCCAGACGCTGCCGGGGTGGCTGCCGACTTGCGCGCACCGATGGGGCCATCCGAGACGGTGCTTGCGCGCGTGGATCCGATTCTGGCCACGCCGATCCACCTTTCTGATGATGCCGTTCGCAGTCTCGTCCACTTCGTCCGACACGGGCTGCTCGATCGACGGGCAATGCCGGAAAATCTGCAGAAGCTCATTCCACGAGAACTCCCGAGTGGCTTTCCCGTACTCGTGTTTGAATGAAAGGGCCTCGGAGGGGAACAGCATGGCAACCGAGATCACCACTTTGGACGGCGGACGAACGAGTATCGAAGACGACGCCATCGACACATTCCGCGCTGAAATTCGAGGAGAAGCGTTGACGGCTGGTCAAGCGGGCTATGACGACAAGCCGATCTTCAATGCCATGCATCCGGCCCGCCCTGCGCTCCTCGTCCGCTGTACCGGGACGGCCGACGTTGCCGATGCAGTGAGGTTTGGCCGTCGGCACGGCCTTCTCGTCGCTGTTCGCGGGGGTGGACACTCGGTCGCAGGTCACTCCAGCTGTGATGGCGGGATGGTGATCGATCTCACCAGAATGCGCAGCGTGGATGTCGATCCGGATGCCCGGACGGTTCGCGTGCAGGGCGGCGCGCTTTGGGCCGACGTCGATCGCGAGACGCAGCCGTTTGGCCTGGTGGTGCCCGGCGGCGTCGTGTCGGAAACCGGTGTCGCCGGCCTCACGCTAGGTGGCGGAGAAGGCTGGGTCCGCCGCAAGTACGGTCTCACAATCGACAGCTTGCAATCCGCTCGCGTCGTATGTGCGGATGGTTCGGTGCGCACGGCGTCATCCGCGTCGGACCCGGATCTGTTTTGGGCATTGCGCGGCGGTGGCGGAAACTTCGGGATCGTAACGTGGTTCGAATTTCGCGCCCATCCGCTCGGGCCTACGGTGGCGTTCGCAGGTGTCTTCTACCCGGTTGCCGAGGCCGCCGCGATTCTACGTCGCTGGCGTGAGTTCTGTCTGCACGCGCCTGACGAGGTCACGTCAGTGGCGGTGGGGATCACGATGCCGTCCGCGCCGCAGTTGCCGCCGGCGATTCACAACCAGCCATGCTTGCTGATCGGAGGCGTCTACGTTGGACCGCCGGAGACAGGCATGGCGGTAATGCAGCCATTGCGTGGGCTCGCGACTCCGCTAGCCGACATATCCCAACCGATGCCGTTTACCGCGGTGCAGACCGCGTTCGATCCATTCTTCCCCATGGGCAAGCTGCAGAGTTACTGGAAGGCTCAAAACCTGGCCACACTGTCCGACGAAGCCATAGACGCGATCGCGAACCGCGCGAATAACCGTCCATCCCCACTCACGCTCGTAGTGACATTCCATATGGGCGGCGCCATTAACAAGGTCGGTGCGACGGAAACCGCATATGCGGAACGCTCGGCTCTCTGGATGTCCTCGATCGACGGAAACTGGGAGAACGCGGCCGACAATGAGGCCAACATCGCGTGGGTTCGAGAGAGCTTCAAGAGGATTGCTCCGTATTCGACTGGAATAACCTATACCAACTTCACCGGCCAGGCTGACGAGAGCACCGCCGCCTTATCCACTACAGCCTACGGAGCGAACATGTCTCGACTCCGTCGCATCAAGACCCATTACGATCCGGATAACTTTTTTCGATTGAACGCTAATATCGCGCCAGAGTCGGTTGTCTCGTTGTGATCACGGAATCGCGGCGCCACCACTTTTACGCCAGCAGCGGCCGTGTGCGGCGAAACAGCACCACGATTGTTGCGATCATGACTGCTAACGTCACAAATACGATTACCGTCACCCCGGTTTGAAGCTCCTGCGACTCCAGGATCTGCCTCACACGATCGCCGTAGTGCCGTGCCAGCAGCGCTAAGGTCGTGAAGCGAATCAGGCGCATTACTCCAAACACTAGAAAGAACCGCCTCCGATCGAGATCGAGCGCGCCGCAGGTGAGAACGAACGGGGTCAGCGGAAATGGCGGCGGCAGCACAGCCGCGACGGCCAGTCTGCCGGCGCCCGTCTTCTGCACACTGGCCTTCATGCGGTCGAGCTGCCGCGGCGCCAAAAGCCGCGGCAGACCCGCATCACCCGCACAGTGGCCGACCCAGTACGTCAGCGCGTTGCCGGCGAGCGATCCCATCGTGACGATGAGGGGGAATATCCAGAAGACCTCGCCATACGTCGAGGCGAGATAGATCACGAGCGCGTCAACTCCAAATGGCACTACTGCACCCGCCCACGAGTTCGTCATGCCAGGAGGAGCGCGGCCGCCCAGAAAAGAGGAACCCGACGTTGAGACCCGAGGTCGCAAAAGCGCGACCGTCATGCATCCCGGGGCAATGAATGTGCCAAGTAAATATTGAGCGCGCGTAGTCTGTGTCCAGAGAACGGACGGGCGGGAACCGCGAACAGGGAAGAAGTTTTGGCGTGGTTACTCGATCCCGTGTGACGTCGCACGACCGGTTAATCGCCGCCACTCTTCTTCGAGTTTCAGTGGATGGGCGTTTGGTCACGCGGCTTACAAGCCCGCGAGTTTGGTCGCGAGCATGGATCCAAGCGATCGGTCTCGACGGATGCGAACGGGTTCTACGATACGCCAGCCGACCTCAACCAAAACTACGCCGTCCCCTGGTTGGAAATGGAAGTGTCCAAGCCCGGATACGAAGACACACGGAACGGCATATTGGCCCTCAACCAGGACACGAATCGCGACCTTTATCTCATCGAGCTCGCACGATTGACGGTGACGTGCGATGTGCTCACCGGACCATTGCGAGGATACCGGCTCCAACTCCAATGACCATAGCCGCAAGTGCCAGGAGAATTGCGATCCGACACTTGCGCGCCGTTTGCTCTTGCGCTGCTGCAAGGACCTGAATCTGCTCCGCAATCTCCCTGAGTAGTATGGCGGATTCAGCCGATGCATTCTCGAGTTGATCGAGTCGGCCGGTGAGCGTTTCATTCTCCCGACGCTGGCTCGAGTCTACGGCTGCCAGCAGACGGGCGGCGGACGCTACGAGGGTGGGGCCGTAACGCAGCAGCGTGGTCCACGGCATGGGCATGATCTGAAAGTATGCTGCATTCTGGAAGGGCGCAGTTCTAGCGCAGAACTCGTGAGGCTGGCAACGTTGAGATCGAACTCAGCTTGACCCTCGGCTGTGTCGCTGTCATGGCGGTGATCGTGCATCGTCCAACATGCGTATGGCTCAGCGTCGAATCTCGAGCGCGAGCAAGAAATCGCCGCTTCCTACTCCAGACACCATGAAGGCCGCGGCCGTCGATCGATTCGGTCCACCGTCGGCTTTGAGTCTCCACGAAGTTCCAGTGCCGAGGCCAGGACCGCACGAGGTACTCATCGCGATCCATGCGGCCGGCATGGCAGCTGGGACGCCTCGATCCGCGACGGCTCATGGCGAAGGCCCGGTCGATCACGATTCCCTCTGGTGCCGGGAGTTGACGGCGCGGGGATCGTCGTCGCCAGAGGCGCACGAGTCCGGCGCATTCTCTACGCGATGCCGGAGCGGTGGCTGCCACTGGGTTGACCGCACTCCAGGGCATCAACGCACTCGACCTGCGGCCGGGGCAGACCGTGCTGATCTTCGGCGCGTCGGGTGCGGTTGGCACCATGGCCGTTCAGTTCGCCGCTCAACGCGGAGCTCACGTCATCGCCACGGCGTCCGGCGCCGCGCCGGCACTCCTGGTCCGAAAGCTGGGCGCTCATCGTGTGATCGACGCGCGGCGTACAGAATCCATCGATCGACTCCGGACGTTCGCGCCCGATGGCCTGGATGGTGTGCTCGCACTCGCCGGAGGCAACGAGCTCGAGCGATGTCTCGACTTCGTGCGACCCAGGGGACGCGTCGTGCACCCGAACGGCATCGAACCGGTTCCGATGGAGCGGCTCACGTTTCGCGTGCGTACATTCGATGCGGTTGCCAGTCCACGTGAATTCGACAAGCTGAATCGTTACCTCCGCAACGGCAAAGTTCGCGTGCCGATCGCGGCGAGCTATCCGCTGGGAAAGGCCGCCCAGGCGCATCAGCGACTGGACCGAGCACACCTGCTAGGACGGATGGTCTTGCAGGTACGTCGCGACCCTGAGTGATCTGCGAGAAGGCGTAGCGACGCGCTACGGGACCCAGCCGGGCAGGGCGGTCGCTTGCCGGATCCACGTCGCCATCTGCGCCTCGTCGACCTGGTCGTTCTCACGGATGTCGACGTAGCGCACTTCCTTGTGTTTGGACTCGCCCGGTGGAACAGGACGCAGCGACGTGCCGCGGAAGAAAGTTACCTTCACGTAGTTCGTGAAGGTATGGAAGCTGAGGAACCAGCCCTGGCCCTCGACTCCGTAGAAGGGCGAATTCCACTTCACCGCTTTGCGTACGCCGGGGGACGTGCGCACGATGAGCGCGTCGAGGCGACGCCCGACGTCGCGTTTCCAACCCGGCATGGCCGCGATGTAGGCTTGAACGGGGCCGTCGCCATCGGCCTTCGCGATCTGAGGATTGCCGCCAGCGAGGAGCGTCGGCTTTGCAGCGACCCGCTTGGCGGCGGCCTTCTTTGCGACCGCCGCGGACTTCTTCGACGTCTTGCCCGCCATTGTCACTCCAGGACTACTTCACCGGTGCGTCGCAAGCTGCGCCACTTGGAGGCATACGGCAGCACGAACAAGTACAGACCGGTGAACAGAAGCAAGGCGAGCGGGAGCAGCGGCGAGTAGGTCACCCAGGGCGGGGGCATCCCATCCCCCTGTGCCAGCGCGATGAAGTTGGCGATGACGGTCACCGTAAAGACCATAGACAGCCAGCGATGAATCTGTCGAACCCACTTGTTTCCCATCGTGTCCCTCCTGATGTCATATTCCGCTCAGCGTTCGATCGCTGAGAGATCAAGCCTGCTGAGTCGATCCGGGTCCGCGAGGATGTTCATCTCGGCGATCTTTCCGTTGGCGATCGTGAAGCCGATCACGGAGAAGAGGCGACCGTCGGGACGTCGCGCCAGGAGGCCGACGTTGCCATTCACCAGGACGATCTCAATGGACAGACCCAATTTCGAGAACGAGAACGCCTCCGCTTGACCGGCGACAGCCGTGGCGCCTCGCACAACTCGTGACGCGGCGGCCAGCGCGCCGCCATCGGCTCGCAGCACGATATCGGGATCGAGCAAGGCGACCAGCTGCTCGAAGTTGCCGTCGCGTTGGGCGGTCAGGAACGCATCAACGACGCGTCGCTGCTGTCGCACATCGCGGTCCGAGCTCGGGGCTGTGCTCTGCACGCGACGACGTGCCCGGCTGGCGATCTGGCGCGCCGCAACCGGAGAGCGGTCGACGATCGGTGCGATCTCGTCGAACGTCATGCCGAAGACGTCGTGGAGCACGAAGGCGAGCCGCTCGGCCGGCTCGAGCGTGTCGAGCACAATGAGGAGCGCGAGGCCTACCGAATCGGCGCGCATAGCTTCGGACTCGGGTTCCCACTCACCGCGAGTGATGATCGGATCGGGTAGATGCACGTCCAGTGGATCCTCGCGTCGCGATGTCCGCGTTCGCAGCATGTCGAGGCACACGCGTGAAACAACAGTTGTCAGCCAGCCTCGGAGATTCGCGACGTCGCTCACATCGGTCCGGCCCAACCGAATCCAGGCTTCCTGGACGGCATCCTCCGCTTCGCTCGCCGACCCGAGCATGCGGTACGCCACCGTCCGCAAATGCTGACGGTGTTTTTCGAATTGATCAGCGAGTGGCTCATCTGTCGCCATCGGTCACCGTGTCCCTGTCAGCGTCCCTCGAGTCAATGACGGATCGAACGTCCGAAATGTGACACGACAGCTGCCCTGTCCGGCAAGCGGCCCTTGCTCTAACTAGTGGATCAGTCAGGCGGAGGCGTATTCGTCTGAACGCGATCGCTTGCGGCCGCTCGGTCGTTGGTTATAATCACCCCCGACATCCAGAGCGGCTCGCCTTGAGTGGCGAGTCCCGGCAACCTGCCAGGACCGGCAAGGTGCCAACGCGCAATCCTGCGCGGATGTGGTCGCAGCCCGCGACAACAAAAGGTCCCGCCGAGTAACCCTCGGTCGTCTGGGTGTCTTCTCTTACACAGGAGACACCATGATCGACAGCGACATTCCCGAGCTACTCCGCAACATCCCGATTCAGATCGTCGTCGACGGCGTCGAGATCACCGGCGAGATTCTGTCTGCCCGCTTCAACGACATGTCCGTTGTCATCCGCTCTCCGGTATCAGGACTCGGGACAGGCCTCCACGTCCCGTGGTTCAGATATGGCTACCCGCAGTTCGCCCTCGCCACCCGAGACGCACTCACCGATCGCGGCCGGCGTGAAGCGAAATGGCTGCTGAAGGAGCTCTACGACTACTCGCAGGGACGACGATCGGGATGGGGCATTTCTCGCGTGGACGCGGTGGGGCGATGGAGCGAAATCGTTAGCGATTTCTGAATCCTGGACGTGGCGAAGACAAGGCGTATGACCTTGGCTGTCACTGGCCTCATCTAGCCTGCAATCATGGAAATAGCCCTATTTGTCGTCGCATTCGTGTCGGTGTCGGTTGCTGTCGTGATGAGCGCGTTGAGCCGGAAAGACGTGCGATCGCTCGGCACCAATATCGAGTCGTTGCCGCGGAAGATGGATGCGACGGTTCGCGATGAGCTGCGGCAGCATCGAGCAGAAGCCTCGGAGTCCGTCCATCGGTTCGGTGATTCGCTCGTGCAGGCACAGACGGCCCTCGGTCAGACGCAGGCCCAACAGATCGAGATGTTGCGTGCCGGACTCGAACGGCAGGTCGATGCCCTTCGAGCCACCGTCGACGAGCGCCTGCGCACCATGCAGGACGACAACGCGGCGAAGCTCGATCAGATGCGGCAGACGGTGGACGAGAAGCTGCAGAGCACGCTCGAGTCACGTCTGGGCGAATCGTTCCGTCAGGTGAGCGAGCGGCT
>DATLLQ010000008.1:0-52428 GCA_035537775.1 Vicinamibacterales bacterium
AATCACTTCTTCAAGCAGAACCTCGCCGCGGACGGGACCATGCTTCCCCCGGACGCGGTCCGGGCAAACTTCACCCGCATCCTCGGCGATCGATCGCCTGAGCAGGTGGTCATGTACTGCGGCTCGGGTGTCACCGCCTGCCAGAACCTGCTGGCCATGGAGCATGTCGGATTGCCTGGCGCGCGGCTGTACGTCGGATCGTGGTCGGAATGGTCGAGCGATCCGAAGCGCCCGATAGAAACCGGCCCGTCACGCCGGGCGTGACCACCACCGCCGTATCCACCCCGCCCCCTTCCATCTGGGGCACCCTGCGCGAGGCCATTCGCGGGTCGCACCAGGACTACACCGAAGCGCCCATCGGACGCGCCGTCGTGCTGCTCGCCGTGCCGATGGTGCTCGAGATGCTGATGGAGTCGATCTTCCTGGTGGTGGACGTGTTCTTCGTCGGCAAGCTCGGGGCCGACGCGATCACCACCGTCGGCGTGACCGAGTCGCTGATGACCATCATCTATGCGGCTGCCATCGGCCTGTCGATTGGCGCGACGGCCACTGTTGCGCGCCGCATCGGCGAAAAGGATCCCGAGGCCGCGGCGCATGCCGGCGCCCAGTCAATCCTGATCGGAGTCGCCTTCGGCGCGGTCATCGGACTCCTCGGCGCGATCTTCGCGCCGCAGCTGCTCACGGCGATGGGCGCCAGCGACGAGGTCGTCCGGACAGGCACCACGTTCGCGCGCGTGATGCTGGGTACCAGCGGCAATGTCCTGCTGCTGTTCCTGATCAACGCGGTGTTTCGCGGAGCGGGAGACGCGGCGATCGCGATGCGCGTGCTGTGGTTCGCGAACGCCATCAACATCGTGCTCGGGCCCTGCCTGATCTTTGGCATCGGCCCGTTCCCGGAGCTCGGCGTCACGGGCGCGGCCGTCGGGACCAGCATCGGCCGGGGATGCGGCGTTCTGTTCCAGCTCTATCACCTGACCCGGCCCGGCGGGCGCATCCGCGTCCGGCTGCCTCACTTCCGCTTCGATCCCACGGTGATGCGCGGCATTCTCCGCATTTCCGGCACGGCGACGTTCCAGAACTTCATCGGCACCGCATCGTGGGTCGGGATCGTTCGCATCCTCACGGGATTCGGCAGCGCGGCGGTCGCCGGAAACACGATCGGGATCCGCATCATCCTGTTCGCGTTGCTCCCGTCGTTTGGCGTGAGCAACGCAGCGGCAACGCTCGTCGGCCAGAACCTGGGTGCGGGCAAACCGGAGCGTGCCGAGGCCGCCGCGTGGAAGGCCGGGCTGTACAACACGATGTGCCTTGGCACTGTGGGAGCGATCTTCCTGCTGTTCGCACCGCAGCTGATTAACCTCTTCACAAACGATCCCGAGGTCGCCCCCTACGGCATCCGCTGCCTGCGCATCGTCGCCGCCGGATTCCTGTTCTACGGCTACGGCATGGTCCTGACAGCGGCGTTCAACGGCGCCGGAGACACGCGAACGCCAACGTGGATCAACCTCGGGTGCATGTGGCTGTGGGAATTGCCGCTGGCGTGGACGCTGGCGCACCCGTTCGGCTTCGGGCCGACGGGTGTGTTCATCGCGGTGAGCGTCTCGTTCTCGACGCTGGCGGTCGTCAGCGCCGCGCTGTTCTCGAGAGGGACCTGGAAGACGAAGCGGGTCTAAGCGGTCGCAGGCCGGACTGTGACGGTAAACCCGTCCTGATTCGGCGCCGCGTACTGCCTGTGGTGCTGAATCCGCGAATACGGAATCGTCACCAGCGCCTGGTAGTCGCCCTCCGGCATCGGGTGGATCTGCAGCGTCATCTCCGCAGCCGCAATCGACAGCTCGCGGGCCACGTCAGCCTTCGCGAATCCAATCACGAACACGTCGCCGCTCGGCAGCTTGTGGGTTTCGTAGGTGCGATACCGGCGAATGGCGAAGAGAGGCGCGTTCGGCAGCCCCGGCGAGTAGGTGAAGCCGTGGACGCCGCCGGGCAGCGCATTGACGCCGGTGCCCTCCTCGGCCTCTGAGACGATCCGGACCTGATGCGCCTCCCGCAGCAGCTCCTGATCGGCGGTCTCGATCTGATTGGCGTAAACAACGCGTGACATTGCTGGGGATTATACGTCCTTGGTTCGGCTACGCCTTCACCCCAATCGGACAGCTCACCCCAGTCCCGCCGATCCCGCAGTAGCCGTTCGGGTTCTTCGCCAGGTACTGCTGGTGGTACTCCTCGGCGTAGTAAAACGGCGGTGCCTCGGCGATTTCGGTGGTGATGCGGCCGTAGCCGGCTGTCGTCAGCCGATCCTGATACGCCCCGCGCGACGCCTCGGCTGCACGCTTTTGTTCCGGTGTCGTGGTGTAGATCGCCGACCGGTACTGCGTGCCCATGTCGTTCCCCTGCCGCATGCCCTGCGTCGGGTCGTGGTTCTCCCAGAAGACGCGCAGCATCTCGTCGTACGACGTGACCTTCGGATCGAAGACCACGAGCACGACCTCGGTGTGGCCGGTCATGCCTGAGCACACCTCGCGATAGGTCGCATTGGGGGTGTAACCGCCCGCGTATCCAACCGCGGTGCTGTACACGCCGGGGGCCTCCCAAAACTTCCGCTCGGCACCCCAGAAGCAGCCCATCCCGAAGACTGCCTGCTCCAGCCCGGCTGGAAACGGTGGCTTGATGCGGTTGCCGTTGACGAAATGCGTGTCGGGGACTTCCATCGCCTCGGCGTGGCCGGGAAGCGCCTGATCAGGTCGGGGTATTCGGAGAGTAGTAGCCATACGCTATCTAAGATGCACGATCCGGCCGGGGAGTTCCAATTCATCGCTGATCGCGGCGATGCGCGGCTGAGGCTCGACCAGGTGCTCGTCCGCCGAGTCACAGCGGTGACGCACCTGTCGCGCAACGTGGCTCAACGGTGGATCGAAGCCGGGGCGGTGACGATTAACGGACGCGCAGCGCGCCGGCCGTCCGATCGTGTGGTCGAGCATGCGGCAATCCATGTAACGCTTCCGCCGGACACGATCCTCCGATCGGTTCCCGAGCCGGAACAGGCGCCGCTCGACATCCTTTACGAGGATGCCTATCTCATTGCCGTCAACAAGCCGCCGGGGGTCGTCGTCCACCCCACATACAAACGGCTGTCGGGCACGCTGCTCAATGCCGTCCTCTGGCACGTCCGTGAGCGAGACGACGTCAGTCCTGGCATCCTCACGCGGCTCGACAAGGACACGTCGGGAATCGTGGTGGTCGCGCTCAGCGGCAGCGTGCATGCGGCGTTGCAGCGGGACGCGGCTGCCGGCCGGGTCCGCAAGGAATACCTCGCCGTGGTTCACGGTGTTCCGCGACCTGGTGCCGGAGTGATCCGCGAACCGCTTGGACGCGATCCCGGCGATCGACGACGGGTAATCGTCACGCCTGGAGGCGCGGCCAGCGAAACGCGATACGAGGTGATCGAATCCCTGCCAGGGAATCTGTCGCTCGTACGCTGCGAGCTGGTGACCGGGCGCACGCACCAGATCCGTGTGCATCTGAGCTCGAGTGGCTGGCCAATCGTGGGCGACCCGCTGTACGGCTCATCCCATGCCGGCACCGACTTGATGTCGCGGCAGGCTCTCCACGCCTGGCGGATATCGCTCGCTCATCCCGTCACGAGAGAACCGTTGGTCATCGAAGCCCCACTGCCGCGCGACTGGTCAATCGACGTGAACGTCTCGAACGATTCGAACGACACGAACGATTCGAACGATTCGAACGTTCTTAAGCGTTCAACCGACTGAGCTGCTGAATCGCATCGATCGCCAGCGTGACTCCGGACCCGACAAGGAGCACGGCGCTGGCAATGACGACGCCGTCCACCGCGGCGCGCAGCCGTGGCAGGTGGTGCCATCGACGGATGATCGACAGCAATGGAATGGCTAGAAGCGCCGGCGTGATCATCGCCAGCCATCCGGCGATGGCTCCGGACCATCCGCCGGCGAGGTACCCGACGGCCACGACGTACGCGCCCATCGGCCCAATCGTCGCGCGGCCGGCCAGGACTGCCTGGCTCAACTGCTGATCGGTAATCGCCGCGCGCGTCTGCACGAAGTCCTGGCGGATCTGCGGCAGCGATCCCATGCCGGCGAAAGAGGTCATCGTGGCTTTCAACAGGAGCAGGTAGATGAGCGCGGCGTTCATGGCTTCTCGTCACGCATCGGAATCAGGCAGCTGACGAGGGCCGCCGCCAGCAGCACGCGAACCGGGGTCGCACCCGCGACGACCAGGGCGACCGTGATGATGACGACCACGGACGCGCGCCACCGGGACCCTATGTGGAGGTACGGCCGAATGAGGTGCCAGGCGCTCAACACAACGAGCCCTCCGGCCACCAGGATGCCAATCGCCAGTAGTGCCCGTGCGATCGCGTACGGCTCGATCTGCGTGAACGTCACCGACAGGCCGAACACGATAAGAGCGCCGGGCACCGAGGCCAGCGTCAACGCGAGCAGCGCACCTGGCCATCCCTGATACCTGAAGCCAAGCGACACGCAATAGGCGAGAACGACGGTTCCGGGGGTAAACCGCGACACCGCGATGAATAGTCCGTGGGTGGTCGCGTCCATCCATCCGCGGCTGGTAAACCTGCGGCGGAGCAGCTCGATCGATACGTTACCGCCGCCGATCGTGCGATTGGCTTCGAAGGCCACCGCCGCAACGAGCTCGCGAAGCGACGGCCCGTCGACGCGCAGCCCGGTTGATTGTTCGCTCGGGTCAGGCGTCATCACGTCCGGGCCGCGCGGTCGTTGGTCAGCTCCGGATGGCGCCAGGCAAACGCACGCAGCGGCGCGATGGGCAGCCGGCCGTAACCATCGGTTCCGCTGAAGCTCCACGGCCACGCGCCCGCGTAGCCGCCGTTCACCGACGCCTCGAGCACCTCCTCGAGGTCCTGCACGACCGGTGAGGCGTTCGGTGGATGTTGCGCGGCGGGATCGCCCGGAAACTCTCCGAGCAGCACCGGCCTCCTGAATCCGAGCGCGGCCGCGGCGGTCTGCGCCGGATCGAGATCCCTGCCGGGATGCCTGGTATCCGGATAGGAATGCACCTGCAGCAGATCGAGTCCGAGCCCAGGATCGTCCCAGGCCCACAAATTGTGCAGGCGGGCGCATCCGATCGTCGTCAACGCCGGCGTCCACGTGTGGACGAGCGTGCTCAGCGTCGCGACCATCCACGCCAGTGTCTCGAACGCGAGCGGACGAGCGACGTGTGAGCTGAGGTCGCGCTCCCACTCCTCGACCACGAAGTCCGGCTCGTTCATCAACTCGATGGCAAAGATCTGGTCGGTGAGATCGGCGCGCTCGCCGCCCGCTCCATATCTGCGGATCAGCGGCTCGAAGACCCGGCTGAAGAGCGCTGCCCGGCCGGCGGCGGAATTGAGAATCGTCGCCCGGCCGTGTGGCAGCCGTACCGCGAGAAGCGCCCCGGTCGCCGGATCCGCAATGCTGTCGCGGACACCTTCGAACATCCAGCGGTGATCGAGCAGGACGAGAGCGAGACGCATCCCGGCATCGCGGGCAATCTCACACGCCGTGTCCAGATCGACGAAGAAGTGGGGATCGAGGCCGGCCGGATTGCCGCGGTCGTCGTAGATGATGCCGGCGCGGCCATCGGCGAACACGAACCAGCGCGCGACGCGGAACCCGAGTGCCGCCATCGCCTCGAAGTCACGCTGCACAGCGGCACGTCGAGTAGACACGCCAAGATGAGATCCCCAGACGTTGGCGCCGAAATCAAGGCCGTAATAGACGATCCCGCCGTCCGTGGACCAGGGGTAGTTGCAACCGTGCCAGAACAAGGATTCAGCCTTCGCTGCGATTAGTCTAGCTGCGCCAACTGTGCTTATGCGCAGACGATCTTGACACTGGTCAGCCCCGCCGTTAACGTCGTTCCGTGGTGTTGAGGGGGATTCGTGCGCGCGCCTCGGCGATCGCACCAGTTCTGCTGGTGTCGCTCATCGCGCTCGCGATGCCGCACGTTGCCGATTCGCATCACGATCCCGACAGCCAGTTCGCGCTCGCCGTCGCACATGACCCGGCGGCACACGGCATCGGCACTCCGTCGTCGAATGACGAGGCGCCGCCCCACTGCGCGATCTGTCATTGGGCTCGATCCTTCCGGCCGCTGACGAACGTTGCGTTTCACGCATCGGCCTTCGTGCAGGCGGCGGGGCTCACACCTGTCGATGTCTTCCGCGTCGCCACGGCCGATTCGGCCGGGCAACCGCCCCTCAGAGCCCCGCCCTCGTTCCAGACCGCGTAGCTGATGAAGCGTGAGTGAGCCGCGCGCCTCCCGGAGGCGTACCCGCTGGCTCGCTCCGCCGTTCGCGAAATTTTTGTCTGGAGACCAACATGCACTTTCGTACGCGCGTCCTTGCGTGCGCCGTGCTGGCGGCTGTCGTGGAATTCAGCACCATGACATCGGCACAGTCCGGCGTGACCGTCGCGGGGAAACTGACGAACTCTCTATCAGGCGACTCGATTCCGAATGCGCTCGTGCAAGTCGACGAGCTGCGCCGCAACACGACCACGGACGCGCAGGGCGCGTTCACCTTTGAAAACGTCCCGCCGGGGCTGTATCACCTGTCGGTCCATACCGACGGCTACTCAACACGGCGCACGGAACTGACCGTCGGCACGACGGCGATCGCTGATCTCAAGGTGAGTGTGGACCCCGAGCTCCATTTCACCGAGCAGACCACGGTCACCGGTAGCCTGCGCAGCCAGTTCGAGGCCTATCAGCCGACGGCCGTGCTGTCCGGGCAGGAATTGCAGAAGCAGATCGAGATGTCCCTGGGCGGCACGCTGGAGAACCAGCCTGGCATTGCCGCACGGAGTTTCGGCCCCGCGCCGGCACGGCCGGTCATCCGCGGGCTCGACGGAGATCGTGTCCAGATCCTGCAGGACGGTCAGCGGACGGGCGATCTGTCCAGCCAATCGGGAGATCACGGCGTCGCAGTCAATCCTGCCGCCGCAGAGCGCATTGAGGTCGTTCGCGGTCCCGCCACGCTGCTGTACGGTGCGAATGCGATCGGCGGTTTGGTCAACGTGATCACCGAGGACATCCCCACGCGCGCAATCAAGGGCGCGACCGGCAACCTGACGTTCGACCTCGGATCCGCCGCCAGAGAAGGAGGCGGAGCCGTGGACATCCGTGCCGGCAACGGCACGTTCGCGTTCCATGCCGGCGGTGCGGGGCGGAGATCGGGCGACGTGAAGACGCCTGAGGGCGCCCTCGACAACTCGCACTCGCGGAGCGGAATTGGAAACGTCGGACTGTCCTGGACGGGCGCGAAGAACTATCTCGGCGGCAGCTACGGGTATGACGACACGAAGTACGGCATCCCAATCGTTGAAGCGGGAGACATTCAACTCACGCCGCGACGGCACTCCTTCTCCCTTCGCGCAGGCGGACAGGACCTCGCGGGCGCGTTCGACTCGTACCGTGCAACCTTCACCGGGCGCCGTTACACGCACGACGAGCTCGAAGGCGATCAGGTTGGCACGGCGTTCACGAACAACACGGAGGAAGTCGAATTGGTGGCCGGCCATCGGACATTCGGCCGCATGAAGGGACAGTTCGGCGGGTGGTTCCTCAACCGCGCGTTCGGCGCGACCGGCGAGGAGGCGTTGTCGCCTGACGTCGATCAACGGGGCGTGGCCGCCTTCCTCTTCGAAGAGGTCACCTGGCCGCATTTCAGCCTTCAGGCCGGTGGACGGATTGATCACGCCAGGTATTCGCCGGATGGGGAGACGGAGCGCAGCTTCACAGCTGGTTCGGCGTCCGTCGGATTTCTCTTCAAGCCGGCAGCAGCTGACGATCGCCTGACGTTTGCTGCCAGCCTGGCGCGCGCCGCCCGGATTCCTGCGCTCGACGAGTTGTTCTACTTCGGCGCGCATCCCGGCAACTTCGCGTTCGAGGTCGGCAACCCGGGCCTGACACCCGAGCATGCGCTGGGATTCGACGTCTCGATGCGATGGCGCCATCCCCGCGCCTCCGGCGAAGTCACGTACTTCCGCAATGACATCTCGGACTTCGTCTTCCGGCGTCCGATTGACGTCGCTGAGCTCGAGAGCCGTCTCGGGGAGTTCCAAACCCTGTTCCCAGGCCGTGCACTCCACATCGACGAAGCCGCGGACTTCCAGATCGTTGAAAACGTCGCCGCCGACAGCCTGCTTCAGGGGATCGAGGCGCACAGCGACTTCGGACTCACGGCCAACCTGTTCGCGGAGGTTGGCTTCGATTACATCCGTGGGTCGCTGAAAGAAACCGCCGAACCGCTACCGCGCATGCCGCCGCCGCGCACGAATTTCGGCCTTCGGTATCAGTACAACGCGTTCCAGTTTGGCGGGACCGTCACCGCGACGGCCAGGCAGGATCGGGTGCTCGGGGCAGAAACGCCGACGGACGGCTTTGGCCTGCTGCGCCTGTATGCCGTCTATTCGGTCATGTCAGGACGAACCCTGCACACGCTCACCGCTCGCCTCGACAATGTGGGGAACACGCTGTATCGAAACCATTTGTCGTACATCAAGGACCTTGCCCCGGAAATGGGGCGTAACGTCAAGCTCCTGTACAACGTGAGGTTCTGAAAAGCGGATGAGGTACCTCATTGTCTTAATGTTTTCTTAATGTTCCGTCCGGGCTGAGGGGATATGATTCGCCCCTTAGGGGCACGGCGGCTTCCGCCGTAGCGATCATCAAGAGGGGAATAAAGATGCGACGGAATTTCCTTGTCGTCGCTGTGGTGCTGATGTTTGGCGCCGCGGCAAGCCTGGCCGCACAGGCCAAGCCTGATTTCTCGGGTAAGTGGGTAATGGATCCCGCGGCGGCGCCCGCAGCGCCGGCTGGCGGCGGTGGTGGCGGTGGTGGTCGCGGCGGCGGCCGTGGCGGCGGCTTCGGCAACGAGTTCACGATCGCTCAGAACGCCAAGACGCTTACCATCACCAGAATGCAGGGTGACCAGACCGTAACGACGGTCTATAACCTGGACGGCTCCGAGAGCAAGAACATGGTGGCCGGACGTGGCGGCGGCGAGCCGACCGCGCAGATCTCGAAGGCGGTGTGGGACGGCGCCAAACTGGTCGTGACCACGACCATCAACGCCGGCGGCAACAACATCGAGCAGAAGCGCGTATTCGCGATGGAAGGTGCGAACCTCACCATCGAGACGACGCAGCCTGGCCGCGACGGCGGTCCGGGGACGCCGAACAAGGTCACTTACAAGAAGGGCTAGCCAGGATGCGGGGGCGGGCCTTCGGGCTCGTCTTCGCAGACTCGCAAGGCTCAGGCCCGGCCGCACCACGCGGCCGGGCCTTTTTTGTTTGGTCCGCTGGCGCCCGCCTTCGCGCAGCGCTTCGGCGAGGCCCCGCCGCAGCCTTGGCGGAGGCGGGGGACACTACACCATGCAACTTTTGGCCCCGCCGGGTGTTATTCCTCCAGTGACGGCGGAGTGGCCATCTAGTGGCCTGTATCCACTGGAAAAGCACACACACCACTAGAGGCCATGTCGGACGTTGAGCGGTTCGAGGCGTTCGTCCGGGCTTATCAGGACATGGTGTTCGCCACCGCCGTCCGGCTGTTAGGCAATCCTGCAGAGGCTGAGGACGTGGCGCAGACGGTCTTTCTCAAGGCGTTCGAGCAGTTCGACACCCTGGACGCGAATCCCGCGGCGGGTGGATGGCTGCGGACCGTCGCGCGAAATGCCTGCCTCAACCACCTCGCCCGCTACCGGTCGCGGTGGCGCTTCTTCAGCGAGCTCGTGCGCCCCGAGGAAGACGACAGCGGGTTTGAGGAGTCGCTCGAAGCAGGCGACTCGCCGGCTCGCGATCTGGAGCGGGCAGACGATCGGGAACGCCTGGAGCAGGCGCTGCAGCACCTTCCCGCACATCAGCGCGTGCCGCTGGTCCTGTATCACTTCGAAGATGCGAGCTACGAAGAGATCGCGCGCACGCTGCGCATCTCGCTCGCCAAGGTCAAGACCGACATCCATCGCGGACGCGTCGCGCTGCGGAAGCAGCTTGAAGTCAGGGAGGGTCCGCCTAAAGGCGGACACTACGACCGTGGACAACGCTGATCTCGAGCGTCAGATCAATCGCGAGCTTCGGGCGCTGCCAACGCCACGGGCGCCGCGGACGCTGCTGCCGCGCATCATGGCCGCGGTCGAGGAGTCGGCACGGCGGCCGTGGTACTCGCGCGCGTGGCTCGAGTGGCCCATGAGCATGCAGTTGGCGTCAGCGGTGCTGCTGATCGGCGTTGTTGCGGGCGGCAGCGTGCTGATGCCTCAGCTCCGGTCCGCTCTGACCGCCATCAGCTTCGTCGCCAGCGTGCAAAGCGACGTCGCCGACTCGGCGCGCGACGTCGAGGTCGCGACGACGGCGGCGCGTGTGTTGTGGCGGACGCTTCTGGCGCCGGTGGTGCCGTGGGCGTTTGCTCTCCTCACTCTTATGGGCGCCGCATGTGTGGTGTTCGGAACGGCTCTCAATCATCTGGTCTTCGGAAGGGCATTTCGATGAAGCGAAAACTTGTCATAGCCACGATCGGGCTGGTGCTGATCTTCACGAGCGTGGTGAGCGTTACGAGCGTCCGGGCCTACGTGCGGAATCAGTACTTTGCTGACTACGAGAGGCAGTTCGCGTACCAGCAGGCGCGCGCCGCTGCCTTTGAGTACGCACGCCTCGCGCAGGCCCAGGAGCCGGCTCCAACAGCGCCACGGCGGCCGTCGGAGGTCGTCGTCGAGTCGCCCAGCCAGCCGCTTCCCCGCCGCGGCGTGCCGCCTCCCGCGCCCATTCCGATAGACGCCCCGGACTATCAGGACCCGTTCCAGGACGAACGCTACAACGAGCTCTACTGGCGCTCGCGCAATGCGTTTCGCCTGGGACAAGACCTGAACGTCGGCCCGAATGACATCACGCGCGATGCCTCCGTGGTGTTCGGCAACGCCATCGTCTCGGGGCACGTGACAGGCAACCTCGTCGTGGTCTTCGGCACCGCGACCGTGCTGAAGAGCGCGGTCATCGACGGCGACTTTGTGTCGATCGGCGGCAAGGCCACGGTGGAGGAGGGCGCGTCGGTGCGCCGCGACGTCGTGGTGGTTGGCGGTCCGCTGGATGCTCCGGCAGGGTTCGCGGCCGGCGGCGGGCAGATCGTGATCGGCTCGGGAATGTTTGGCGGCTCGCTCGAAGCGATCGTGCCGTACCTCTCCCGCGGCCTGGCGTGGGGCCGGATCATCGTGCCGGATCTCCCCTGGGTCTGGGGCGTCGTCACTCTCTTCTTTCTGATCTATGCCGCGCTGAACCTCGTCTTCGAGCGGCCTGTGCGCACCTGCGCCAAGACGCTGCAGACCCGTCCGCTGACGGCGTTCGGTGCAGGCATGCTCGTGCTGCTGCTCATCGGTCCGATCTGCGTGCTGCTCGTGTTCTCGCTGATTGGAATCGCGGTCGTGCCCTTCCTCATCTGCGCATTGATCGCCGGCGCCATCATCGGCAAGGTGGCGGTGGCGCGCTTCATCGGGATGTCCGCGGTCGAGGAAGACCCGGACGGCAATCGAGCGCACGCCGCGCGATCGTTCGTGATTGGATTCGCGGTGCTGACGATCGCCTACATGATCCCGCTGGTCGGCCTCATCTCATGGTCCATCGTCGCGGTGCTCGGCCTCGGGTCGTCATTCCTCTCGTTCATGGCGGCGTATCGCCGTGAGAACCCGGCGAAGCCTCCGGCGGTCCTGACACCGCCCCCCGCACCGACAGTCGCTCCTCCGCCTGCATATCCGCCGGCAACGCCCGCGCCCGGCATCGCATTCGACGGAACGGCCGGAGCCGTGCCGACAACACCTCCTCCGTTCCAGGCGCCGTCTCCAGCCGGCGCGGCGTATGCGTCCGCGTTTTCCGGGAGCTATGCGATTGGCGCGTCGTCGCTGCTCGTGGCGCAGCCGCGTGCCCTCTTTCGCGATCGGCTCGCGGCGTTCCTCGTCGATCTCTTCACAGTGTTCGTCGTCACCGTCGTTCTCGACGGGATTGGTTTCGTCGACGGGGAGGCGTTCTTTCCGCTGCTCCTCATCTACTTCATCGTGTTCTGGTCGCTGAAGCAGACAACTCTGGGTGGCATCGTCTGCCAGCTTCGACTCGTGCGGACCGACGGCACGCCGCTCACCTTCGCGGACGCGCTCGTTCGCGGGCTGGCGGGAGTCGTCTCTCTGGTGGTACTGGGCATCGGCGCGCTGTGGATCCTCCGCGATCCCGAGCGCCAGGCATGGCACGATAAAATCGCTGGCACGTACGTCGTGAAAGTGCCGAGGGGCTGGTCGATCTGATCGGCAGAGAAAGGGCCTTTCGATGAAATCCAGACTGCTTGCGATTGCGATGCTTCTCTGCCTGTCTGGCGCGACCCTGCTCGGCCAGGACTTTGTGGGCACATGGCAGGGCACGGCGGCCACCGGCGCCGGTGCTCAAATCCGGATCGTCCTGAGGATCACCAGGGCCGCCGACGGAAAACTCGAGGGGCAGCTCTTTTCGATCGATCAGGGCGCTCAGGCGCGGACGATGAGCCAACTCGCCCTGGACGGGCGCGTCGTGAAGTGGAAGGTGGACGCGTTGAGCGTCACCTACGAGGGGACGTTCACTCCGGACGGGAACGGAATCAACGGCACGCTCACCCAGAACAATCCCCAGCCGCTCAACTTTGTACGCGCGACGCCCCAGACGGCGTGGACCATTCCAGAACCCACGCCACCTCCCGCAGCCATGGCAGCGACGGCGGATCCAGGAATCGAAGTCGCCACGATCAAGCTCAGTCCTCCTGACGTCCGGGGACGCGGCATCGGGTTTCGAGGCGCGACGCTGACCGTCACCAACTACAACCTGCTCAACGCCATCACATTTGCCTACGATGTGCACGAGCAGCAGATATCCGGCGGCCCGGCGTGGAAGTCCTCTGACAGGTTCGAGATGGTGATCAGGCCGGATACACCGGGCCAGCCCAACGCCCGGCAGCTCAAGCGTCTGATTCAGAAGGTGCTGGCCGAGCGCTTTCAGCTCGCGTTTCACATCGAGAAGCGGGAGCTCTCGGTGTACACGATTACGCAGCCCCCGAACACCACGCACAAGATGACGCCCGTGACGCCGGGTGGACCGAACCTTCCGACGCTCCGCTACCCGAGGGCCGGCCTGCTTCCGGCGCGCAACGCGACCGTCACTGAGCTTGCAGGGTCGCTGCAGACGGCGGTGATGGATCGCCCCGTCATCAATCAGACGAAGATCGAAGGGCGATTCGATTTCACGCTCGACTGGATGCCCGACGAAACGCAGTTCGCCAGCTTCGGGTCCGCGCAATCGATACCAGAGACTGGCAAGCCGAATATCTACGAAGCATTCAGGGAACAGCTGGGCCTGAAACTCGAATCCACGCGAGCGCCAGCCGACATCATCGTCATCGACAAGGTCGAAAAGCCTTCGGAGAATTGAAGGCTAGGAGTACCGGTTACAGGCCGTAGGTCTCTGGATCCCACGAGAGCCCGAGTTCCGACGGCGGAGCCATGTAGCCGGCAAGCGCCGAGGCGGCGACAACCGCCGGACTGGCGAGATAGCCCTCGCCGCCCACGCCCATCCGGTTCTGCCAGTTGCGATTGAACGACGTGATCGCGCGCTGGCCCGGCTGCAGCGCGTCCGGCCCCTGCCCGAAGCACGGACCGCACCACGACTGCCGGATCTCGCCGCCGATCGAGCGAAACACTTCGGCGATCGATTCGCCCTGAAGCCGCTGGTCGGGCCGTTCGATCTGCCGCGCCACTCCGCCGGATCCAGGAAAGATCACAAAGGCCGTTGTCGCGCGCGTCAGGCCCACCGAGCGAGCCGCGTGGATCACCAGCGCGGCCTGCATCAGGTCGTCGTAGCTGCCGTTCGTGCACGAGCCGATCAGCGCCTTGTCGAACGTGATGCGCTCGCGCGCGACCTCCGCCGCCGGGAACGCATTGCCGGGACTGAACGGCTTCGCGATCAGCGGCACGATCTCGTCGAGCGACAGCTCCTCGTCGATCTCGAAGCGTGCGGACGCTCCACTGGCCACGAACGGATACGGCAGATCGTGGCGTCCCTTCGATGCGTACCAGGCCCTGGTGACCTCGTCAGCCGGGAAGATCCCGTTCCACGCCTCGCCCTCCGCCATCATGTTGGCGATCGTGTTGCGGTAGGCGATCGGCAGCTGCTGACGTGTGTCGATGAATTCGACCGACATCCCCTGCGACTGCTTCGCGCCCCATCGCCGGAGCAGTTCGAGCACGATGTCCTTGCCGGCGACCCACGGCTGCAGCGCACCAGAGAGGACGACACGCCTGGACTTCGGCAGCGTGGCGTAGATGTATCGGGTCGCCCAGCCGAATCCCAGCGTCGTCGAACCGACTCCGATGCCGACCGCTCCGTACGCGCCGTAGGCCCGGCTGTGCGAGTCGGCGCCGGGAATGAACTGGCCGGGAACGACGAGGCCCTGTTCCGGAAAGTAGAAGTGAAAGATGCCGTCGCCAGGAGTGGCGTAATACGGCGGCTTCAATCCATGCTGCGCGGCGAAGTCGCGTCCGATGCGCGTCTGGCGATCGTCATCGGCACGCCCGGTGAAGACGAAGTGATCGTTGGCAATCGCCGCCCGCTCCGGATCTCCAACCGCACCGTCCATGATCTGGTTGAAGGTGTGGATGGCAAATGGTGCCGTGCCGTCGGACGCCGGCAGCAGATCGGCGTACACACGCAACGTGTCGCCCGGCTTCAGATCGCGCTGCGCCTTGTCCACGCGATGCGCCCAGATGATCTGCTCGGTTGCCGTCATCGTGCTGGCTGTCGACGGATCCGGAAATTCGATGACCGCATCGCGAGAGCGGGAGTCCTGACGCTCGCGACGTCCAACCGCCACGATTCCGCCCGACCGTCGTATCTCGTCCTCCTTCGGAGTCAGCGGAACCGGATCGTAGGTCTTGCCACGTGTGACATTGGTCAGACGTCTGCTGGCCGGATCGAACTCGAACTCGTCGTCATCGTCCGCATCAGCGACGGCTTCCGGGCTCTGGACAACATGCAGTCCGAGGTTCAAGGCGTTGCGGCGGAAGATGTCTCCCATGTTGGCGCCGCAGACGACCACCATTTCGAGGCCGGCTTCCTCGGCGATGCCCTTGAGACCGGCAGGACTCATTTCGCGGGACGAACCGATGGCGAAGCGATCGCCGGCGATGACAAATGTCTCGCCGCGATGCACCCGCTCACGAAAGTCCGGCATCAGGTAGCGGAAGGAACCGGCCTTCCATCGCTCGGCGAGGGTGTCGAGACTTTCAGAAACGCAATCGGCGGCCGGCGTTATCTGGTCCGTATCGATAGCGTCGAGCTTGCGACGGTAGTGTTTACCGGGGACTTTCGGATCCCAGAAAATGAGCGCCCGACCCTGGATGGGACTCATACGAGCATCTTAAAGCGCATTTCCTGCGCCACAGACGCTACTGGAAGACGGCATCGGTCCTGCAGAGTTCTGGCGAGAGGAGGTCCGGCGTTACACGGTTCTGCTAGGATCCGGCGCTTCCGGCCACATATGGAACCCAGAGACACAGCCGTTAGCACGCGCCGACAATCTGCCTCACGACGCCCGCAAAAACGCCCTCGGCCGACTCTGCACGTCGTCCCGCCTCGTGACGTCGAACCGACCGATCTCAAGAATCCCGCGCTCTATATCAATCGCGAGCTGAGCTGGTTGGCCTTCAATGAGCGTGTGCTCGAGCAGGCGCGCGATACGGCGCATCCGCTTCTCGAGCGCGTGAAGTTCCTGGGTATCACCGGGCGCAATCTCGACGAGTTCTACATGATCCGGGTGGCCACCACCCTGAAAAAGCTGCAGGAAGGCATCGAGGACATCGCGCCGGACGGATACAACACCGAACAGCAGCTCGACGCGATGCGTGCCGGAGCGATGCGGCTGCTGCAGGCGCAGGCGGGTGTCTGGGAAGATCTGCGTCGCGAGCTGACCGCCCAACGCATCTCGTTTCTCGAAGTCGATCAGTGGACGTCCGCGATCCGGGAACACCTCAGCAGCTACTTCTCGCGGGAGATCTGTCCCGTGCTCACGCCTCTTGCGTTCGATCCCGGGCACCCGTTCCCGCTCGTGTCGAACCTCAGCAAGAACTTCGCGGTTGTCGTCCGTCATGGTGGGCGCACGAAGTTCGCGCGCGTGAAAGTGCCCGACGTGCTGCCGCGGTTCGTGCCGCTTCCCGAATCGCTGCTGCCCGGCGGATCGCAGGCGTACGTGTTTCTCGAGGACATCATCCGCGCCAACATGCAGGAGCTCTTCCCCGGTACGCAGTTGAAGAGCACCTATCTGTTCCGGATCATCCGCGACGCGGATCTCGAGTTCGATCAGGAAGAGGCGGACGACCTGCTGGAGACCGTCGATCGCAGCCTCAAGCAGCTTCGCCACGGCGCCATCTCGCTGCTGCAAGTCGAGGCGGACATGCCGCAGCGCATCCTGGCGATTCTCCTGGAGAACTTCGAGATTGGAGACGACGCCGTGGTCGTGCGGACGGCGGACCGCATGGCACTGGGCGATTGGATCCAGCTGCACGCGCTGCACCGGCCCGAGCTGAAGTACGCGCCGTACACGCCGCAGCGGCACTGGCGCAACGACGCGGACGCCGAGGAGATCTTCGACGAAATCCGATTCGAGGACGTGCTCGTCCATCATCCGTACGATTCGTTCAGCCCCGTCGAATCATTCGTGCGCGCGGCGGTGCGCGATCCTCACGTCGTCGCCATCAAGATGACGCTCTATCGGATCGGCCAGAACTCGCCGTTGATTCCACTGCTCATCGAAGCCGCGGAAGCCGGCAAGCAGGTGGCGGTGCTGGTCGAGCTGAAGGCACGCTTCGAGGAGCGCAACAACATTCTCTGGGCGCGAGCGCTTGAATCGCACGGCATCCACGTGGTCTATGGATTCCCCGATCTGAAGGTGCACGCGAAGCTGTGCCTGGTCGTACGGCAGGAGCAGGGCGGCATCCAGCGCTACGTCCACACGGGCACGGGCAACTACAACCCGGAAACCGCGCGGATGTACACCGACATCGGCCTGTTCACCGCCGATCCGGACATCATTGCGGACGTATCCGAGATCTTCAATTACCTGACGGGCTACTCGAACCAGAAGGACTACCGCGGCCTGCTCGTCGCGCCGGTGCAGCTTCGCAGTCGCCTGACCGAACTGATCACGCGCGAGGCGGAGCACGCCAGCGCCGGACGCCCGGCCCGGATGATCATCAAGATCAACGCCATCACCGATGATCAGATGATCCGCGTCCTCTACCGCGCGTCACAGGCAGGCGTGTCGACAGACCTGATTTGCCGCGGCATCTGCAGCCTGCGCCCCGGCATTCCCGGAATCAGCGACAACATCCGCGTGCGATCGATCGTCGGCCGGTTCCTCGAACACTCGCGCATCTTCTGGTTCGAGAACGGCGGCCAGCAGGAGATGTATATCGGGAGCGCCGATCTGATGGAGCGCAACCTGGATCGGCGTGTCGAGACGCTCATCCCGGTGCGCGACCAGGAGATCCTCGAACACCTGCGCGACGTGGTGCTGCAGACCTACCTCGAAGATACCGATCGGGCGATGGTCCTCGACGCGGCCGGCCACTACGAGCGGCTCGCCCCGGGCTCAGGACCCTTCAACGCGCAGCAGTCGCTGATCCAGCACTACACCGAACGGCACGACTAGCCAGTCAGGGATTTCTCGATCAGGATTTCATCGACGTACCGGCCATCGATCCTGGCGTGGCGTCGCGATGTGCCGATGATCTCGAATCCCCGCGCGCGATAGGCAGCCAGACCGTCAGCGTTGTCAGCCCGGACGAAAGTAAAGAACTTCTCGTAGCCCTTCGCGCGAGCGGCTTTGAATGTTTCGTCGAACAGCGCGGTCGCAATGCCCTGCCGGCGCAGCGCGAGGTCCACGTAGGTCCCAATGGTCCCGACGTGATCGAAGGCCGCCGTGTACGACCCAAATGGCTCCACAACCTGAAATCCCACCAGGCGCTGATCAGCCTGGCGCACCGCTACTTTCCAGATACCTCGGGCAGGAAACGCCGAGATGTAATCCCGCTCATGCTCGACGCTGAATGGTTCGCAGAATACCGTGTGGATACGTGCATGAATAATCGGGTTCAGAATGCCGACGATCTGTTCCGCATCTGAAACCTCGACATCGCGCACGACCAGGTCCGTCGCTATCAACGCCAGGCGAACCACCAGAGGGCCCCAGCCACGCCCGCGGCCGTCAGTCCGGCAACGACCGGGAACGCGATTAGCGATGCGGCCAGCAGAATAGCGACCGTGACCACGAACGCCAGGGGCCCGAGCGGCCACAAGGCCGCCACGGCGACCCGCGTCGGCCACGCGGCGTCGATCCGCCACAGGGCGATGACCACGCCGACCGCGTAGATCGCGCCTAGAGTCTTCATCCGCACATCGTAAACCGCATCCGAGGCAGAGCCCATCGGCTGTTACACTGTGCGGTCACACAGAACTATGGAGATCCCCCGAATGCCCTACGGGTCCGCCTGATGAAGACGCTGACGCGAATCGCGCTTGGCCTGATGCTGCTGCTCACGGCGCATCCCGCCGCGGCGCAGACAACCACTGGCGCTATCTCGGGCCTCATCACCGACTCCCAGAACACGCCGCTGAGCGGCGTCACGGTGCGCGCCAGAAGCGCGACGACCGGCGTCTTACGTACGACGAGCAGCGACCAGGGAGGCGTCTATCGCCTCGGCGCGCTGCCGGTCGGCACGTACGAGATCACGGCCGAGCGCTCAGGCTTCCGGCCGTTCACCGCAGCGTCGATAGCCGTGAACCTCTCCAGAGATGTCCCGCTCGACATCGAGATGACCGTCGAGGGGCCAGGCGAGAAAGTCGTCGTGAAGGCGACAGCGCCGCTCATTCCCACCCGGTCGTCGGCTGTCGGCGAGGTGATCGACCTGGAACGGATCGAGAGCCTGCCGCTCAACGGACGGCAGTTCGCCAACCTCGCGGCCACCGTCCCGGGCGTGGGTCTCTCGTTCCATACGGACACGACGAAGGGGCTGCTCTACACCCCACAAATCAGCGGCGGCAACGGGCGCAACATCAGCTTCCTCGTTGATGGCGGCGACAACAACGACGACACGGTCGGTGGACAGCTGCAGCTGTTTCCTCTCGAATCCATCCAGGAATTCACCGTCCTGACCCAGCGCTTCGACGCCGGATACGGCCGCAGCAGCGGCGGCATCATCAACGTCGTCACCAAGAGCGGCACGAACCAGCGGCGCGGAAGCTGGTTCACGCTGCTGCGTGACGATGGCATGAATGCGAAGACGTTCACCGAGAGCCTCGCGAAGGTGAACAAGCAGCCGTACGAGCGCTACCAGTTCGGCGGCAGCTTCGGCGGGCCGATCGTCGAGAACCGCGCCCACTACTTCGCGGCCTGGGAGCGCACGCACCAGGAGGCGAGGCAGGTCGTCAACACATTGGGCGCCTTTCCTGACCAGGACGGCGTGTTTCCGCTGGCGTCCCGCGAGAACATGTTCACCGTCAAGGCCACGGCAGCCCTGGGCGCCAACCAGCACGCCTCGATCCGCTATGGCCGTGATCGCAACTCGCAGCCGAGCGGCGCGGGCCCTTCGTTCGCGCCATCGTCATGGGCGACGAGCATCAACAGCTTTGATTCGCTCAATGTGAACCACAACTGGGTGCTCGGCTCGTCTCTGCTCAATGAAGCGGTGATCCAGTACGCCGACTTCGTCAACGAGATTCCCGCCACCAGCTCCGGGCCGTCGTTCTTACTCAACGGCGGGGTCATCCGTGGCGGCGCCAGCGCGCTGGCACCGCAGCGCACAGAACAGATCAAGTGGCAGTTCAGCAACGAGCTGTCGTGGACGACGACCGCCGGCGCCGGCGTCTCGCACGAGTTGCGCGGCGGAGTGAGCTGGATCCACGAGCCTCGCCTGCGAGTATTTTCGAACACGTTGACCAATGGCCTGTACACGATGGCCACGCCGAGCATGACGGGGCCGGTGCTGGATGTGTCGATCGCCGGCGGTGCCCTGACCGCGAACTTTCCCTTCGAGCATTACGGCCTCTACGTTCAGGATGACTGGCGCGTCTCGGATCGCGTCACGCTGAACCTCGGCGTCAGGTGGGACTACACGCGGGGCCTGCCGATCGACCAGAGCGGCTCCACCAACTTCCAGGCGATGCAGACCGCGGGACGGGCGGGGCGGTTCGCCGGCACGATCCTCGACGAGTTCGGCCAGGAGCCGCGCCCGGATCGCGACAACGTGCAGCCGCGAATCGGCGTGGCGGTCGATCTGTTCGGCAACGGCCGCGACGTCATCCGCGGCGGCTGGGGACTCTATACGGACTTCGGTTACATCGCCTCGAACGTGCTTCAGGCGGCGCTCGATGCCACGCAGGTCGGCCTCGTGTTCCAGGTCAGCGATCAATCCGGCATCAAGAAGGCCGACGGCTCGTTCTTTCAGGCCAGCGACCCGCTCAGCACGATTGCGCACCTCAATACGATCTCCGGCCCCGTGAACGCGGAAGTTGTGTCTCCGCTCCTCGAACAGCCATATACCCGCCAGGCCAATCTCGGCTGGTCACACCAACTCGGCACCGCGACGGTCGTCAGCGCGGACTACGTGCGCGTTGACGGACGCGATCTGAACCTGCGCCTCCGGCCGAACGTGCGCACCAGCCCAGGGGGGCCGCGTCTGCTTGCCGGGGTTCCCGTACAGCCCGCCAGCCAGAACTTCCGCACGGTGCTGAGCAAGGGCAGCAGCCGCTATGACGCCCTGATCCTCTCGCTCCGCCGCCACCTGTCGAGCGGCGTGGACGCCAGCGCCTCGTACACGGTGTCCAGTGCGACCAGTGACGTGGGCACGGCCTCCGATGAAATCGTGCAGAACCTGATTCAGGACATCGCCGATCCGTTCGGGCCAGTGCAGCAGGGGCCGTCGGCCCGCACTGACTCCCGTCACATGGTCACAATCAGCGGCATCGTCCAGGCGCCCTTCGGCGTGGACGTGGCGCCGATCTTCCATTACCGGTCGGCCCTGCCGGTGCACACGTCCGAAGGAATCGACTTCAACGGCGATGGCAACACGAACGACCGGACGCCTGTGCGATACCGCTACACCGGCATCGGCGCCGACAACAAGGCCACGTTCGTGGAAGACGGCACATGCGAGACGGTGAACTGCAGCCGCCGTGCCGGCTTCTCACAGTTCAACCTGCGCATCAGCCGGACGTTTCCCCTCGCGCGCGGCCTGCGCATCGAGGCCATCGGCGAGGTGTTCAATCTCTTCAATGCGAAGAATCCAGTGCTCGCGATCAGCCAGCGGCGGATCAATGCCGGCGGCGCACTGAACACGTCGTTCATGCAGCCGACGGCCTATGCCGGCGACGTGGGGCAGACCGAGCAGCGAGTCGGCCAGATCGGCTTGCGGCTCACTTTCTAAGGCCGCCGTGATCGTCAACGATTCCCACTGCCACTTCTTCTCCACCGAGCTGTTCGCGGCGCTCGCCCTGCAACGGCAGCCGCCGGGGCCGCCTCCGCCGCGCGGATCGCTCATGGAGGCGATGCTGGAAGACGCGCATCGCCAGCTGGCGGTCTCGATCTGCGATGAGCTCGGATGGGAGACACCCGGCAGTGTGTTCACGCTCGCGGATCGGTGGGTGCGCGAGCTCGACACGCACGGCGTGACACGGGCGGCTCTGATTGCGAGTGTGCCGAGCGACGAAACATCGGTGGCCGCGGCCGTGGCGAGGCATCCGGACCGGTTCGTCGGCTTCTTCATGCTCGATCCGGCGGCAGGCGACCCCGTGGCGCGGACTCGACGCGCGGTCGGCGAGCTGGGCCTGCGCGGCATCTGCCTGTTCCCGGCGATGCATCACGTGCCGCTGCACGACGATCGGATCCATCAGATCGTCTCGGTGGCGGCGAGCAATCCCGGCGTAGCGGTGTTCGTACACTGCGGGGTCCTGTCGGTCGGCGTGCGCAAGAAGCTCGGGCTGCCCAATCGGTTCGACCTGCGGCTCGGCGATCCGCTGGGTGTCACGAAGCTGGCGATGGCGTTTCCGCAGGTGCCGTTCATCATTCCGCACTTCGGCGCCGGACTCTTTCGCGAAGCGCTGATGGCGGCCGACACCTGCAGCAACATTTACCTCGACACGTCGAGCTCGAATGGCTGGATGCGCTACATGCCGGGCATGACGCTCGAGACCGCCTTCCGCAGCGCGCTCTCGGTGGCCGGCGCGTCGCGCCTGCTCTTCGGCACCGACTCCTCCTTCTTTCCGCGCGGGTGGCACAAGGCCATCTTTGAGACGCAGAAGGCCACGCTCGACGGCCTGGGCGTATCGGCCGAGGACCAGGCGCTGGTTCTTGGGGGGAACTTCGATCGACTGTTCTCTGCCCGGAGCTAACGGGGGTTAACAGAAGACACCCTGCGTCCTCCGTCTACTCCGTGCCTCCACAGTACAATCGCCCCCCATGAAAGCACTCGTCGTTCGTGAGTTTGGTGGCCCTGAGGTCATGAAGGTCGAGGACGTTCCGGCGCCGTCTGCCGGGCCCGGCCAGATCCTGATTCGTGTAAAAGCCGTCGGCGTCAATCCGGTGGACACCTATATCCGCTCCGGGATGTATGCGCGAAAGCCGAACCTGCCGTACACCCCGCATGCTGATATCGCCGGAACGGTTGAATCCGTGGGCGACGGCGTGACGAAAGTGAAGCCGGGCGATCGCGTCTACGCCTACATGGTTGACGGCGGCGGAGCCGAGCTCGCAGGCGTCGACGAATGGCAGGTGCAGCGGCTGCCGGAGCGCGCCTCGTTCGCGCAGGGCGCCGCGATCGGCGTGCCCTACGCCACGGCCTGGCGGGCGCTGTTCCTCAAGACGAATTCGCGGCCCGGCGAAACCGTGCTCGTGCACGGCGCGAGTGGAGCCGTCGGCGTTGCGTCAGTGCAGCTCGCGCGCGCGCACGGCATGCGCGTCATCGGCACCGCCGGAACCGCCGAGGGGCTGCGCCTGGTGCGTGAGCAGGGGGCGCACGAGGCGCTGAACCACCGCGAGCCCGACTACCTGACGAAGATTCCAGCGCTGACGGGCGGCCGTGGCCCTGACGTCATCCTCGAGATGATGGCCAACGTGAACCTCGATCACGATCTCGACATCCTGGCGCCGCACGGCCGCATCATGGTCATCGGCAATCGCGGCCGCGTCGAAATCGACGCGCGCAAGATGATGGGCAAGGACGGCGCGATGCTCGGCATGACGCTGTTCAACACCACGCGCGATGAGTTCAGAGAGATCCACGCCAGCATCGTCGCGGGGCTCGAGAACGGGACGCTGAATCCTGTGGTGAGAAAAGAAGTGCCGCTCGCACAGGCCGCGCAGGCTCACGTTGAGGTGATGGAGCCGGGGGCACTCGGAAAGATCGTGCTGGTGCCGTAGCGGCCGTCAGACCCTTGTGTGATCGCTCCAGCGCGAGCCAGCTGCCAGAGAATACGCGCGCACGTTGCGAGATCGAGGCCGAGGAACGCCGCCGCCTCATGGACCGTGAGCCGCAGACCCGGGGCCTCCTCGAACTCTTCTCGAATCCATTGGACGAGCTTTCGAAAATACATCTCTTCCTCCATGATGCCCGCGGCGCTGACCTGCGCGGTATGAACGCCGGGTATGAACACGCAGGCCGGCACCGTTGCGCCTCCCTCGTTACGGGACAGGGATTCCTCCGAGGGCTTTGTACAGCGCGATGATGCGCGTGAAGACGCCGGCCTCGGCCTGTGCGACCTCCTCCTCCGCGCGCAGCTGTGTGCGCTCGGCATCGAGCAGCGCCAGGAAATCCACAACGCCAGCCTGATACCGGGCGCGCGCGATCGTTGCCGCGCGGGTACTCTCGCGCGCCTGAACGGCCAGCCGCACCAGCCGCTCCTGCTCTTCCCGGTAGTTCACCAGCGCGTTTTCTGTTTCCTCGAGCGCGCGAAGCACAACCTGCTCAAATTGCGCGAGCGATTCGCGCGTGGCTCCTTCCGCACCGCGTAGCCGAGCGCGCGCGCTGCCGATGTTGAAAGCCGTCCAGCTGAGCGCGGGCGTCACGGCCCACGCCCGGGAGTCCGACACTTCAAACAGCTTGCTGCCGCGGCTGGCGAGCAGGCCGAGGAAACCACTGATGCTGATGTGCGGGTAGAGATCGGCGGCCGCCACGCTCTCGAGACCCGTCACCGACGCGAGCCGCCGTTCCGCGGCGCGCACGTCGGGCCGCCGCCGCAGCAGCGAGCCCGGCTCGCCGATCGCCAGCGCCTTGGTCAGCGGCGGATACGGCCGTGGTGACAGGTCGACGCCGAGACTGCCCGGCCGCACGCCCACCAGCACGGCCAGGTGATGCTCGCGCTCGAGGATGGCCGCCCGGATCGGCGGAATGATGGCCTCGATCGCCGCCACGCGCGCCGCCGCGCTCGCCACGTCCTGCTCCTCGCCAAAACCGGCATCGCGCCGGACCTCCGTCAGCCGCAGCGTCTCGCGCTGGTTGGTCAAGCTGCGCTCGGCGACGGCAAGCTCCTGCTGGAAGCCGCGGAGCTCAAAGTAGTTGCGCGCGACCTCTGCCGCCACGATCACGCGCACATGGTCCGCGTCCGCCTCGTAGCTTTCGGCACTTGCTGACGCGGAGCGGATCTGGGAGCGCACCCGGCCAAACACGTCGACCTCCCAGAACGCATCGAAACCGGCGCGAAACGTCGTGAGGGGACGGGGTCGTTCCGAGAATCCAGGAATCGCCTCATCCCTTCGATCGACGCTCGCGCCGGCCACGGCCGTTGGGAAGCGATCGAGCGCCACGTCATCGAAGAACGCGCGCGCCTGATCGACACGGGCAACGGCCATCCGAACATCGTTATTGGCGGTCAACGCCCTCCCGATCACGTCGTTGAGTACCGCATCGTCAAACTGCTGCCACCATCGCGGATCGAACGGCTGTTCCGTGACGAGAGCCGAGTCGAGGTGCCGGAGCTCAGCCGGTGCGACCGTCGGCGCGACGTACGGCCGGCGAACGCCGCACGCCGCCGACCAGATCGCCAGCAGGACGACGGTCGCGGTCGTCAGCGCCGGTTTCAACGCACGCGCGACCCCTCGCCGGGTCAGCCGGCTGAGCATCACGTAGAACACCGGCGTCAGGAACAGGCCGAACAGCGTGACGCCGAGCATGCCGGCAAACACCGCGATGCCCATCGCCTGGCGGATCTCGAAGCCCGCACCGGTCGAGACCACCAGCGGAATGACGCCCATCACGAATGCCAGCGACGTCATCAGAATCGGCCGCAGGCGGATGCGGCACGCAGCCAGAATGGCGTCCATCGTGGTCTCGCCTTCTTCCTCGCGTTGCTTCGCGAACTCGACGATCAGAATTGCGTTCTTGCAGGCGAGCCCGGCCAGCACAAGGAAACTGATCTGCGTGAACACGTTGTTGTCGCCGCCGGTCAGCCAGACGCCGGCGATCGCGGAGAAGAACGTCATCGGGACGATGAGGATGACCGACAGCGGCAGCGTCCAGCTCTCGTACTGCGCTGCCAGCACGACGTAAACGAGCAGCACGCAGAGCGGGAACACGAACAGCATCGTGTTGCCGGCGAGGATCTCCTGATACGCCAGCTCGGTCCACTCGAAGGTCATGCCCGACGGCAGTTCCGCTTGCAGCGTGTCGGCGAGAGCTTTCTGCGCCTGACCGGAGCTGAATCCCGGCGCCGGGCCACCGTTGATCTCGGCCGCGGGATAGCCGTTGTAGTGCATGACCTGCTCGGGTCCGTAGCTGCGCGAGACGGTGACCAGCGATCCGAGCGGGATCATGTCGCCGCGCGCGTTGCGGGTCTCGAGGCGGCGAATCTGTTCGGGTTGCAGACGGAACTGTGATTCCGCCTGGGCGTTGACCTGATACGTGCGCCCGAACCGGTTGAAGTCATTGACGTACAACGAGCCAAGGTAGACCTGCAGCGTCTCGAAGACGTCCGTCAGCTCCACCCCGTAGCTCTTCACGCGCTCACGATCGACGTCCGCCTGAATCTGCGGCACGCTCACCTGGAAGCTCGAAAACAACCCGGCGAGCGATGGGTTCGTCTGCGCCTTGGCCAGACCGTTCTGCAACTGCGCGTGCAGATCCTCGAAACCGGTGCCGGCGCGGTCCTCGACGTAGAGCTTGAAGCCGCCGACCTGTCCCAGCCCCTGCACGGGCGGGGGCGGGAAGATGGCGACAATCGACTCCTGAATCTCGCCAAAGAACTGCGCGTTCAGCGCCTGGACGATGGCGCCTGCGCTGAGGTCGCGGCTGGTGCGTTCCTCCGCCGGCTTCAGCACGACGAACGCAATGCCGGCATTCGGCGCGTTGACGAAGCCGTTGATCGACAGACCTGGAAACGCGAGAGCGCTGTAGACGCCGGGATGCTTCAGCGCAATTGACGTCATCTTGCGAATGACCGCGTCCGTGCGATCCAGCGTGGCGCCATCCGGCAGCTGCGCAAACGCAACGAGATATTCCTTGTCCTGGGTGGGGACGAATCCCTGCGGCACGCGTTCGAATCCCGCGGCCGTCACACCGATCAGCGCGACGTAGAGCACGATCGCGACCCCGGACACGCGCAGGAGACGGCCGACGCCACTGCTGTAGGCGTTCGAACCGCGCGCGAACAGCCGGTTGAAGCCGCGGAAGAACCATCCGAACAGCCGATCGGCTGCCCGCTGGACGATGTCCTTCGACTCGGCGCGCGGCTTGAGCAACCGGGAGGCAAGCGCAGGGCTCAGCGTCAGCGAGTTGAATGCCGAGATGACCGTCGAGATTGCGATCGTCAGCGCGAACTGACGGTAGAACTGACCGGTCAGGCCGCTGACGAATGCCGTCGGAATGAAGACGGCGCAGAGGACGAGCGCGATCGCGATGATCGGCCCGGACACTTCCTCCATGGCCTTGCGGGTGGCCTCGAGTGGCGGGAGCCCGAGCTCTATATGCCGCTCGACGTTCTCGACCACGACGATCGCATCGTCAACCACGATGCCAATCGACAGCACCAGGCCGAAGAGCGACAGTGTGTTGAGGGAGAACCCCATCCCCGGCATCACGGCAAACGTGCCGACCAGCGATACGGGCACGGCGACGAGCGGAATGATCGAGGCACGCCAGGTCTGCAGGAAGACCATGACGACGATGACAACCAGCAGAATCGCTTCGAACAGTGTCTCCACGACGGCGCGGATGGAGTTGCGCACGAAGACCGTAGGGTCGTAGACGATTCGGTAGTCCACGCCGTCAGGGAACGACTTCTTCAGCGTGTCCATCGTCTGCCGCACCTGGTTTGATGCCTCGATGGCGTTGCTGCCGGGGCGCTGGAAGATGCCGATGGCAACGGTCGGCTGATTGTCGAGCAGCGCACGGAGGGCGTACTGGTTTGCGCCGAGCTCGACGCGTCCGACGTCGCGCACTCGTGTGATCTGACCGTCCGGAGTTGCCCGGACGACGATGTCGGCGAACTCGTCCTCAGTGCTCAATCTGCCGCGTGTGTTGACCGAGAGTTGAAACGTCGTGTCCTGAGGCGCGGGCTGCGCGCCAAGCACGCCGGCAGCCACCTGGACGTTCTGCTCACGGATAGCTCGAATCACATCCGACGTCGTCAACTGCCGCGAGGCCAGGCGGTCCGGATCGAGCCAGATGCGCATGCTGTACTCGCCCGCACCGAACACCTGCGCGCTGCCAACGCCGGAAATACGCGTGAGCTCGTCTTTGATCCGCAGGGTGGCGAAGTTCGCGAGGTAGAGCTGGTCGTATCGCTCGTTGGGCGAAACGAGGTTCACGACCATGATGAAGTCCGGCGAGGACTTCTCGGTGACGACGCCGATGCGCTGCACCTCGGCCGGGAGGCGCGGCAGCGTCTGCGCCACGCGGTTCTGCACCTGCACCTGCGCGTTATCGAGGTCGGTGCCGAGGGCGAAGGTGATCGTCAGCTGCAGCCGGCCGTCGGAGGTGGCCTGCGAGAACGTGTAGAGCATGCCCTCGATGCCATTGATCTGCTGCTCGAGCGGCGACGCGACGGTCTCGGCAATGACCTTTGGATTCGCGCCTGGATAGGTGGCCCGCACCACGACCGTCGGCGGCACCACCTGGGGGTATTCGCTGACTGGGAGCTGGACGAGCGCCAGCGCCCCGGCGACGACGATCACGAGCGACAGCACGGCCGCGAAGATCGGCCGATCGATGAAGAATCGCGAGAGTCTCATGATGCGTGATCCATTGGCTCGACGACGGGTGTAACCTGTGCGCCCGGTCGAACACGCTGCAGACCGTTGACGATGACGGACTCACCAGCTTCGAGGCCGCTGCGGACGACGCGGAGACCGTCGACGAGCGGACCAAGCGTCACGGCCCGATACTGGACGTCGTTCTTCGGTCCGACCACGTACACGAACGTCTTACTGAGGTCGGTGCCGACAGCGCGGTCCTGAATCAGCAGGCCGCGGTAGGCCGCCGTGCCGGCGAGACGGAGCCGCACGAACAACCCGGGGGTGAGCTGGCCGTCTGAGTTTCGAAAGACGGCCCGTCCGCGAATCGTTCCCTTCGTGCCATCGAGCTGGTTGTCCAGAAAGTCCATGTGGCCAGCCCGGGGGAAGCCTTCATCGTTCGAAAGGGCCATCCGAATCGGGAGCTGCGAGCTGCGGCTCCGCAGGCTGGCCCCTCTGGCACCGGCCACTCCGCTGTACTTCAGGAAGATCTGCTCGTCGGCGTCGAAGTAGGCGTAGACCGGATCGAGCGAGACCACTGTCGCCAACAGCGTCGCTTCGCCCGGCCCGCTCGATACGAGGTTCCCCTCGGTGACGATCGCTCTCCCGACCCGCCCGTCAATCGGCGCCGTGACCTGTGTGAACTCGAGGTTCAACTCGGCCGAGCGGAGCGCCGCTTCGACGGCTGCCGTCTGCGCCGCTGACTCCAGCGCGAACGCGGCGCGACGATCGTGCTCTTCGCGGGCGATCGCGTTCTCGGCCCGCAGGCGTTCTGCGCGCTCCAGTTCGGAGTCGGCGCGCTGAGCCGTGGCCTTCGCGCGCGCGACCTCCGCGCGAAGACGATCAACCTCCGCCTGGAACGGACGCGCGTCGATCTGAAAGAGCAGGTCGCCGCGGTGGACCATTGCGCCTTCGTCGAACCGCACGGCCGAGATCAGTCCCGAGACGCGGGGGCGGACGTCCACGGAGTCGACGGCCTGGAGCCGTCCGGTGAATTCATCCCACTCGGTCACACTCCGTTCGATGACGCTGGCCACTGTGACCTGTGGTGGAGGAGGCGCCGCCTGCTGCGCAGAGGTCCGCGCGCAGCCGGCCGCGAAAGCGATAACGGCGATTGCCGTCACGAGCGTTTGTGCGTGTGTCATGGCTTGCAGTCTCGCGCTCGCGAGACGCGCAAACAATCGGGCAGTGGGCGCACGTCCGTCTCACACGGGCGGCGCAGGCCTGGGACCGACGTCCTGCAGAGGCCGGACTACGACTTTCGGACGAGGCGGCCCTCGTCCGTGCGGGCCATGACGTCGCGAGGCCAAACGGTTCGATAATGGGAGGGCTATGCAGGGTGGAGAGATGGACAAGGAGACGCCTCCGGCGTTGGACACGCGCGATGTAGAGGCCCTGCGCGCCGCGCTGGCGCGCGAGACCACCGAGCGGCGTCGTGCCGAATGCCTCGCGAACATTCAGACCGATGTCGTGAAGTTCTCGGTCGATCTCCTCGTGCGCGAGCCAGACATAGACGGCTTCTTCCGGGCACTACTGCAAACGCTTGCCGATGAGGGCGAGAGTCACAAGGTCAGCGTCTGGCTCGTGGACGACGATCAGCAGGGCTGCCATCTCTGGATGGCGCACCTCAACGGCGAGATCTTTGCGCCGACACCGGCCGAAACGGCGACGTCCTCATTTCCAATCGAGGCCTTCGCGAATCATCTCTACGGGTACGCTCCCGGGTGGCACAAGACAGTCGAGTACACGGTGGATGACGAGCGCATGCCCGCCGTCATCCGCGACGTGATCCGGCGCGACGGCCTGAGCACGACCATCGTGGCGCCGCTCGCGTTGGCCGACAGGACCCTTGGCTGGATCACGCTCTGTACGCTTGAACGACCGGACGACTGCACTGAGGGGCAGTGGTGGCGGGTCGCGCTGACCGAGGCCATCGCGAGACAGGCGGCCATGGCGCTGCATCACAGCCGCCTGGTGGAGCAGAATCGCATCGAGGAGCGGCGCAAGGCGATCCTCGAGGAGCGCAACCGGCTCGCCCGCGACATTCACGACAACCTGGCGCAGGGATTCGCCGCGATCCTCATGCAGCTGCAGGCCGCACAGCGTGAAGTGTGCTCGCTGCCACCAACCGTCTCGCGCAACATCGAGACGGCGGTCGATCTCGCGCGCACGCATTTGACGGAAGCGCGTCGATCGGTCGGCACGCTTCGCCCGAACGTCGGCAGCAGCGAGGACGTCGGTCAGGCGATCAAGAGACTCGCGGAGCTCGGGCAGCGCACCACGACGGTGCCGATCGACCTGCAGCTCGACGAGTTGCCGCGATTCGGCGATGGCGTCGAGCGCGAAATCCTCGGAATCGCGCAGGAGGCGCTGACCAACGCCGTTCGCCATGCGCAGGCCCGCCGCATCACCATCAGAGCCTCGAGCGTCAACTCGCTTGGTCTCCAGTTGTCGGTGGCCGACGACGGCAGAGGCATTCCGAACGACCGATCGAGCGCGGGATTCGGGCTGACCAGCATGCAGGAGCGCGCCGATCGCATCGGCGCCTCGCTGACCATCGTCACGGCGCCACGCAGCGGCACGGAAGTCGTGCTCGCGTGGGAGCCCTCGTCGCTGCCAACGCAGGTCTATGCCGTCGGCTGAGGCGGCGGTGACGACTCCGGCGGCGAAGGCGAGCGTGCTGCTCGTGGACGATCACGCCCTGCTCCGGACGGGTGTCGCGAACATCATCAATCAGGAATCCGACCTGCACGTCGTCGCCGAGGCAGGCAACGGCGTCGAAGCGCTCGCGGCCTGGGACCGCCATCACCCCGATGTGACGTTGCTCGACCTGCGCATGCCGGTCATGGAGGGCGTCGAGGTCGTCCAGCGGCTGCGCGAGCGCGATCCCCGGGCGCGCGTCATCGTGCTGACGACCTACGACACCGACGAGGAGATTTCGCGTGCGCTGAAGGCGGGTGCCAAGGCGTACATCCTCAAGGACATTTCGGCGGACGCGTTGATCACGTGCATTCGCGACGTGCTGGCAGGGAAAACCTACCTGGCGCCGGCAGCGGCGGCGAAGCTGGCTGAGGACGTCACGCGCGTCCAGCTGACGCCCCGTGAGCTCGCCACTCTGCGCCTGCTTGCTGACGGAAAAGCCAACAAGGAAATCGCCAACTCGCTCGGGATCAGCGAGCGGACGGTGAAGACACACCTGGGACACCTGTTCGAGAAGCTGGGCGTCACGAGCCGCACCGAGGCCGTCAAGGTCGCGACGCGGCGTGGGCTGGTCCGTCTCGGGTAGATAAGGCCGCGCCCCGCAGTTGGCAGGGGGGGATTCCTACTTTGCTTTCGACAGTTCCTCGTCGATGATTCCGGCGAAGACCTCATAGGGCTGCGCGCCTGACACGCGGCGTCCATTCACGAAGACGGTCGGCGTCGAGTTCACACCCAGTCGAGTGCCCTGCGCGACACCGTTGCGGATCACCTCGGCGTGCTTCGACGAGTCGAGGCACGAGTTGAACTTCGTGGCATCGACGCCCACGCCGGCGGCGTACCGTTTCAGATCGTCCGGCATCATCGCCTGCTGGTTGGCGAACACCTGATCGTGGAACTCCCAGAACTTGCCCTGCTCCGCGGCGCACTGCCCCGCCTCGCCGGCCTTGAACGCCTGCGGGTGGATCTGCGTCAGCGGAAAGTCCTTCCACACGATCCTGACCTTGTCGCCGTAGGTGGCGCGGATCTTCCTCAACGTCGGCGCGACACGCAGGCAGAACGGGCACTGGAAGTCTGAGAACTCGACGAGGGTGACCGGCGCCTTCGCGTTGCCGAGCGACGGGTCGGAGTCGGCAAGCTCGATCTCGAAGCGCGGCGTCTCGAGCATGACGCGCACCGAGGGGCCGGCCTTGCGCAGCTCGGTGATGAGCGCCGCGCGGGCGGCCTGCTCCTGCTGCTGGGTCAGGAATCGGCTGATCGCCGGCGCCATCGCCTCGAGCGAGCGGCCTTCCATCTGGTTCTGGTTCTGCTGGTAGAACGCGACGACTTCCGCCTCCGTCACCGGCTTCACGCGCTTGGAGAGCTCGGACTCGACGTACGCCTCGGGGCTGAGCCCACGCGACTTCGCGGCCTCCGTCAGGAGCTGGTCGGCGATGATCAGCTCGAGCGCGTTCCGGCGGCCGTCATACAGCTTCTGGATCGTCTCCGACTGCTCGGTCGGATCCGTGTCCCGCCACTTGTCGTCGAGCTCCTTCACGGTGATCGCGCGATCGCCGACGCGCGCCGCCACATCGCCGGCGTTCTGCGCCGGCGCCGACGAGCAGGCGATGAGGATGGCGCAAATCGAGAAAAACAGGGCTTTCTTCATGAATGTGAGCATTTAGTCAATTCCCGACTACCAACTCCCAACTCCCAAACGGAATTGGAAGCTGGGAATTGGAGGTTGGGAGTTGATTGGGCACTTTATCTGCCAGAGAAGCGCACACGCAGGCCGACGCTGACGAGCCGCGGCGACGCGATTGTCGTCGGCGCCAGCTGCACCCAGTATTCCTTGTCGAGCATGTTCTGCACGGTCATGAAGACGTCGAGGGTCTTGCCGATCGCGCGCATCGCGGAGAGATCCAGCGTACCGAACGCCGGCAGGCCCGGCTCTTCGCCCGTTCTCGCCTGCACGTTCAGATCGTCGTTGAACTGATGCCCGACGAAGAGTCCGGTCAGCGTGACGTCGACGTACCGCGGGTGAGCGAAGGAGACGTGCAGCGAACCACGATTCTTCGGCACCTGCTGCAGGAACTTGCCCTCGAGCGTCGGATCCGAATCGTTCTCGGTGATGCGCGCTCGGTTGAGCACATAGGCGCCGCCCACTCTCCAGCGATCGGCGATCCGGTACTCGACGTCCGTCTGGAACCCGCGGATGCGCGTGCGCCCGACGTTCTTCCGCTGGGCGCGCGTGCCGGCAATCAGCGTGACGTTCGTGATCGGATCCTTCATCCGGTTGTCGAACCAGGTCGTGCGGATGCTGAGATCGTCAACGGGCGAGATGTTCACGCCGATCTCACCGCCGCGCAGCCGCTCGGGGCCGAGGTCCGCGTTGGCGAGCGTCAGCAACTGGCCGACGCTGAAGTTCCGGTACAGCTCGTTCAAGGTCGGCGCGCGGAAGCCGTTGCCGATAGTGCCCCACACCGTGACCCGGTTGGTCGCGTGGTACAGCGCGGCCAGCTTCGGGCTGAACACGGTCGTGTCCTTTTCGGGAAGGTCGCCGAGATTGTTGGCCGTCGGGGCGCCCGTGGCCGCGGTCACTTCGGTGAACCGCGCGTCGTAGTTGCGCCAGTGATCAGCCCGGCCGCTCACCGTGACCGACAGCGCCGACGTCGGCCAGTACTGCAGCTGCAGGAACGTCCCGCTGCTGATCTGCGTGCCGCCGCCCTCGCGGAGCGTCGTCAACGTGAGCCCGTTGGTGGGGTTCATCCCCTGCTCGAGGCTGGCGCCCTTGATCCGGCGGAAGTCGGTGCCGGCCGAAATCAGATGCCGCGTCGAAATCGGCTTCGACCACTGCACGAGGCCGCCCACGGCATCAGTCGGTACCTCCTGCAGCGTCGTCAAACGGCCAATGGAACGGGCGGGAGTCGCCGCGGGGACTGCAAGGAAGCTGCTGGAGAAACGGCTGTAATCCAGGAAGATGCTGGCCTGCAGGTCGCTCTGATCCGGAAGCGACACGCGAACGCCGCCACTCACCGTCTTCCAGAGCGTGTCGTTGACCTCCGGCGACGTCGGCGTGAACGTCGTGACCTTGGCGTTGTCGCGCTCCTCGCGGAAATAACCGACGCGCAGGAACGTGCTCGCGCGATCGCTCGGGCTGTAATCGAGCTTCACCCCGACGTTCTCGTAGCTGACCTTGGCCTTCGTGTCGACAGCGCCTCGCTCGTCGGCAATCACCTGCGCGAATCCACCGGTGTCGAAGAAACTGCCGTCGATCGACACGCCGACCTTCCCGAACGTGTCGCTGCCGAAGAAGTCGGCCTTCCACGTGTCGCGGCTGCCGGCCTGGGACCGGAACTCGAACGTTCGCTTCTTGGGGCGCGAGGTGACGACGTTGATGACGCCACCGAGCGCGTAGTTGCCCCAGATGCTGGAGCTGGAGCCGTCGATCATCTCGATGCGCTCAACGCTCTCGAGCGGCACGCGCGTCCAGTACACCCACCCGCCGAACGGGTCGTTGAAGGGAACGCCGTCAATCAGGACGAGCGACCGGCTGACGCCGCTTGGACCGATCGAGCGCAGTGACACGCCCTGCGCCGTCGGATGCGCGGACAGGCTGGTCGTCCGGCGGAACAGGCTGAAGGTCGGCTGCGTGCGAAGGAGGTCGTCGGCCAGTGCCGCCGGCGAATGTCGCACCTCATCCTTGTCGATGACGTTGACGCTCGCGGCAACGTCGCCGAGACGCTGCTCCGTGCGTGAAGGCGTCACTGTGACCGACTCGAGCAGCCGCGCCGGCTCGAGAATGATTTCGAGCTCGCCGTTGCCCGTGCCCGTCTTAACCGTCTTCTCGGCAAAGCCGCCAGCGCGCACCACGAGGGTCGCGCCGTTCGGGATGCCTTGCGCCAGTTCGAAACGGCCGTCCGTGCGGGTCACGGCATGCTGTTCAACGCCTGATGAGCTGCGGACGATGACGGCGGCTCCGGACACGACGGCGCCGGTGCTGTCCCGCACCACACCGCTGACGGCCTGGGCATGGGCCGCGACGGGAAGCGCGATGCAGAAGACGAGGGCGAGCAGTTTTTGCATGGCGCTGGAATATTAACGGATCCCTCAACCATTCGCCGGACCCGGGACGCCGGCTGGCCGTACTGACAGCTTTCACCGGCCGATCCGCAGGCCACCTGCGACAATTCGGGGGTTTACTCCCTTCCGAGTGGTTGCTAAGCTCCGAACATGCGTCCTCTGGCTGCGGCGCTCGTCGTACTCGCGGTGGGACTGACTGTTCACGCGCAGCAGCAGCCGACCTTCCGCAGTGGTACCAGCATCGTCCCCATCCTCGCGACGGTCCTCGACAGCGACGGACGGCTCGTGCCCGATCTCGAGAAAGAGGACTTCACGATCCTGGACAACGGCAAGGAGCAGGAGATCGTTTTCTTCCAGAACGACATCCAGCCTTTCACCGCCGTCGTCACCATGGATTTCAGCTTCAGCATGAACAACAACCTGAAGCTGCTGAAGGCGGCCGCCGAGCAGTTCATCCTGCGGCTGCTGCCGGAGGACCGCGCACAGGTCGGCGCGTTCAGCGACAAGATCATGTTCAGCGGACGCTTCACCAGCGATCGCGACGATCTCATTCTGGCGCTGGACGATCTGCAATACGGCAACCCGACGAAGCTCTACGACGCGCTTGACGCGAGCATCGATCTGCTGGACGAGGCGACGGGCCGCAAGGTGGTGGTGGTCTTCACGGACGGCGACGACAACGCGAGCCGGAAAAGCTTCAATGACGTGCAGCAGAAGGCGCGCGACAAGGAAGTGATGATCTATGCGATCGGCCTGCAGTCGGAGTTCTTCAACGGCGCGCGTGTGATGCGCACGCGCCCGCCGTCCGCGCTGAAGAAACTCGCCGACGAAACCGGCGGCGGCTACTTCGAGCTGAAGAAGACAGCGGATCTGGCGCCAACATTTACGCGTGTCGCCCAGGAACTGCACAGCCTCTACGCGCTCGGATTCACGCCGACGAACCTGGACGGGAAGGAACACCGCCTGGAGCTGCGCGTGAAGTCCAGCATGTCCTCCCGCGCGCGGCGCAGCTATATCGCGTCTCGCGAGCGCCTCACCGCGACCAACTGATCTCAGTGCTGTCGGAGCAGGACTTCCGCATCAGGGCCGATCACGCGCTCGAAGGGCTGCAGCGCGCGCTGCTGCCGATGGCCGATGCGGACGGATTCGAGGTCGAGCTGCAGAACGGCGTGCTGCAGGTGGTCTTCGAGGAGCCCTCTCCCGCGAAGTTCGTGGTCAGTCCCAACGCGCCCGTGCGGCAGATCTGGCTGTCGGCGATGTCGCGCAGCTACAAGCTGGCCTGGTCCGACGAGCGCAGCGTCTTCGTCCTCGACGGCGAATCGCTCGACGAGCTCGTGCGCCGCTTGACCCGGTCTTTTCTCGACGCATAGGTCCGCTCTCGGGTCCGCCTTCAGGCGGACCAAGATCAGCGATCCAGCAGACGGCGATGCGCGGGATCGATCCCGTACGGATCGTCTGTGTAGGTCACCGTCTTCCCGTCAGGCTCCACCCACGCAGTCCAGTACCCGATGTGCACCGGGATGGGCGTTTTCAACCTGGCCGTCTGCTCGCGGCCGGCGTTCATCGCCTCGGTCATCCGCGCCTCCGTCCACTCCGGCTGATCGCGCATCACGTACTTCGCCATCCCCATCGGATTTTCGATGCGGACGCAGCCGTGACTCAGGCACCGCTTCTCCTTGAAGAAGAGCCGATCACTCGGCGTATCGTGCAGGTAGACGTTGAAGTGATTCGGGAAGATGAACTTCACGAGCCCGAGCGCATTGTCGTCGCCCGGCCGCTGCCGGAATCTCAGCTCTCTGGTGATCTCCGGGTCGCTCCAGTCGACCGACTCGGGATCGACGGTTCCCTCACCGCTCGTGCCGACGATCTCGATGTTGTTGCGCCGCAGGAATCCCGGATCGCGCGCCACGCGCGGAAGGGTCTCGTTCCGCAGGATGTCCGGTGGAATGTTCCAGTACGGACTGAAGACCACGTAGGTCATCTCGTCGCTGAAGAGCGGCGTCTGATGTTCGGGGTCTCCGACGATGACCCGCATCGACAGCACCGGCTGATCGCGCTCCATCACCTGAAGGATGTAGGCGGGGACGTTGACCAGAATGTAGCGGTCACCAAGATTGTGCGGCGCCCAGCGCCACCGCTCCAGATTCATCTTGATCTGCTCGATGTGGCCGTCGTCACCTTTTGACTTGTTGACGAGCGCCGCCTGCAGTCCCTTGTATTGCGGGTGGTTGGGCGCCAGTTCCTCGAGCGACTGCCGGACCCGTCCTTCCGCCACCGCGGCTTCCAGGCGCGCGGCCAGGTCGTCCTTCTTCGGATCCGCGAGCCAGTTGCGATGGACCTCGCCGGGACTGTGCCTCCAGCCGAGCAGATCGGCGGCGTACTGGAGGTAGGCGTACGTCATCCGGGCGTCCAGCTCGGGTACGCGTTCGATCGAAAACTGCGTGCCTCGCATCCTGCTTTGAGAGGCTTCGCGAAGCTGCTCGAACTCCGACACGCCGTACCGCGATGGGTCGAGCCCGTGCATCTCGGAATATTTGAGCTGCTGGATCAGATCCTTCCACTGCGGCGTGGTGGCACGGCCGTCCACCCAGGCGGGGAGATACTGGCGCGCCTCATAGAACGACTGCTCCACTTTCCAGAGTCGTTTTCCGAGTGGCGACTGATCGACCCAGGCTGGAGCCTTTGACGTCAGCTCGCGGAGCGCTGCCGAATGCTGTGAATTGTCCACACCTGCGCCGCATCCGCTGACGACGGTGCAGGCAAGCACGAATGCCAGAACGGTTCGAACCCGCATGACTGGAAGAAAGTGCAAGGGGTGGACCGTCGGCGGGACGGGTCAGGCTTCAGGCGGCCTCGGTGATCTCCAGCTGCGGTTCGCAGCGCTGAGTCGCGGCGAGATGGTGCAGCGTCTGCTTCATCTCCCACGCGACCGCCAGGGAGTAAACAATCGCGTTGATCTTCAGGTGCATGTCGCGGCGAAAGCAGGACGCGGTGATGTTGTAGAGGGCGCAGGCACCCACCAGTACTCCTGCGGCCGCGTGCACGGCACACTTCACGCCCTCGTGGTTTCCAGTCGAACAGAACCTGCGAACCATGGACCCGAACCTCCGCGGGGGCGTTAGCCCCAGCCGCACCTCTAGCAGAGCAATCCGGGTGCCACGGAACTGGTGCGTGGAATCAGGTCTTTCGGTAACGCCGGCCCGATTGGCGACCAACGTAATAGACGAGGCGTTGTGGGAGGTGTCTCACAAGCGCGGCAATGGTGCGATTAACTCGACCATTCACGTAGATGAAGTCCCCGGCATTAACGGCGTCGAATCCCTGCCTGGCGACAGTGGCGGCATCCATCCACATCCACTCCGGCAGGTTCATCTGGCCGCGCGTCCCGGTTACGTCATGAAACTCGCTCTTTGTGAACCCGGGACACAGCGCCGTGACGTGAACATTCTTGGAACGGACCTCGTTGGAGAGCGCCTCGGAGAACTTGATTAGGAAGGCCTTCGAGGCGCCGTAGAGCGTGTGCCCCGCCGGAGCCGGCACGAGGCCCGCCAACGATGCCACGTTGATGATGCGCCCGTAGCCACGCTCGATCATTCCCGGGAGCAGGCGGTAGGTCATCTCCGTAACGGCAACCACAAGGACCTGCAGAAAGTCCTGGTGCCGCTGCCACGGCGACGCGGTGTATTTGCCCGGCACGCCGTATCCGGCATTGTTGACGAGCGCGTCGATCTGAATACCGCGCGACTGCAGGTCGGCGCAGATCCGCTCGCATGCATTCGGAGTCGAGAGATCGGCCGCGAGCACATGGACACGCGTCCCGTGGGCCTTGCTCAGCCGCTCGGCGATGGCATTCAGTCTGTCTTCACGCCTCGCAACGAGCACGAGATCGAAACCCTCGGTGGCGAAGACGTCGGCAAACGCTTCCCCGATTCCCGCCGACGCTCCTGTGATGAGTGCTGTTCGTTTCACTGATGCGATTGTAGTCACGGGGAGGCCACGGAAGTTGTCGGAGGACACGGATTCAACAGGAGGCCCGGAGACACGGAGGACGCACGGAGGCTGCGGCCGCTCGATTGACCGGCATGCGAAGCATGCCCGACGGCCGTGATGCAGGTGGGCCAGATACAAGCCGCACATGAGTCGTCAGCGGTTTGTATCTGCGCCCACCTGCATCGCGGCAGGCCGCCTTCGGCGGCCCAATCGAGCGGCCTCAGATCTTCGTGATCTTCGTGGCCTTCGTGGTTAAAACGTGATCCGCTCCGTGCGTCTCCGTTTCTCCGTTCCTCCGTGTTGAAAACCGTGTCCTCCGTCTCCTCCGTTCACTCCACCCGCCGGAGGATGAAGCACTTCAGGTAGTACGTCTCAGGCACACCGACGAGAACCGGATGATCCCGCCCCTGCATCCTCTTTTCGACGATGGTCATCGAGCTGTGGCTGTCTGCCGATGCCTCGTGCAGCATCGCCTCGAACATCTCTTCGTTCACGTTGTACGAGCAGCTGCACGTAATCAGATAGCCACCCGGTGAGAGCAGCCGCATCGCGCGCAGGTTGATCTCCTTGTAGCCGGCGAGCGCGTTTGGCACAGCGGCCTTGTTCTTCGCAAACGCCGGCGGATCGAGCACGAGGGTGTCGTAGCGCGCTCCCGCCCGCTCGAGCCTCCGCAACTCGTCGAAGACATTCGCCTCGCGGGCCTGGAGGTGCGGCACGTTGTTCCGTACCGCGTTCGCCCGGATGCGCTCGACGGCATCGCTTGAAATGTCGACGGCCTCGGCTTCCGCACACTGGCGGGCCAGCCGCAGCGCGAAGCCGCCGTTGTAGCTGAAGCAGTCCAGCAGCCGGCCGTGTGCGTACCGGGCCGCGGCCTCGCGATTCTCGCGCTGATCGAGGAACAACCCGGTCTTCTGCCCGCGACGCAGATCGACGTCGTACTCGACCGGACCCTCACGCACGATGACGCTGGCGGGAATCGTCCCGTGCAGCACGTCCACCGATTGCGGCAACCCCTCCAGCGTCCTGACTTTCGGGTCGTTTCGCGCCAGGATGCCGGCGGGCTCGACGAGCCGCAGCAGGCTTGCCGTGATCGAGGGGAGCAGCCGATCCATCCCTTGCGACAGCGTCTGCACCACCAGGTAGTCGCCGTACTTGTCGACGACCAGCGACGGCAGCAGATCGGCCTCGCCGTGGACAAGGCGATAGGCGTTGGCATCGAGGTGCAACGAGGCGCGATAGCGCAGCGCCGCCTCGAGACGCGCGTGGATCAGCGAATCGTCTACCGGCGCCTCGCCGCGCGAGAGCATGCGGATCGAAATCTGCGACCGATCGCTGAACAGCGCATGGCCCACCGCACGCTGGCGCGGTCCGAGCACCTCCACGAGATCGCCGCCCGCCGCGTCGACCTCGACAACGTCCGCGCGATAGATCCAGGGATGCCCGTGCCGCACCCGCTGTTCACCGCGGGCGGAAATGGTGACGCTCGGCACAACCCTGCGATAGTACAATCAATGTTTCCATGCCAGATGCAGTCGTTCCCTCACTGATGCAGCGCACGCTCGCTGAAACGGATCCGGAGATCGCCCGCGCGATTCTCAACGAGACCATGCGCCAGGCCGAAGGCCTGGAGCTCATCGCGTCGGAGAATTTCGTCAGCAGCGCGATTCTCGAAGCAGCCGGCTCGGTGATGACCAACAAGTACGCCGAGGGCTACCCGGGGCGCCGGTACTACGGCGGCTGCGAGTTCGTGGACGTGGCGGAATCGCTGGCCATCTCGCGGGCGAAGGCGCTCTTCAAGGCCGATCACGCCAACGTGCAGCCGCACTCCGGCGCGCAGGCGAACATGACCGTGTACTTCACCATCACCAAACCGGGTGACACGGTCCTGGGCATGAACCTCGCGCACGGCGGCCACCTCACCCACGGCCATCCGCTGAATTTTTCGGGGAAGCTGTACAACATCGTTCCGTACGGCGTCCGCCGCGACGACGAACGGATCGACTACGAGGAGCTGGAACGGCTCGCGCACCGGCACAAGCCGAAGATGATCATGGTCGGCGCGAGCGCCTACCCGCGGCAAATCGACTTCGCGCGCATTGCCCGCGTCGCCGCCTCCGTCCACGCGCACGTCGTCGTGGACATGGCGCACATCGCCGGCCTGGTTGCCGGCGGGGTGCATCCGAGCCCGATACCGCACGCGGATTTCGTCACCTCGACGACGCACAAGACGCTGAGGGGACCGCGTTCGGGACTGATCCTGTGCCGGGAGGCGTTCGCGAAGGATCTGGACAAGGCGCTCTTCCCAGGCGTGCAGGGCGGGCCCCTGATGCATGTCATCGCGGCGAAAGCGGTCTGCTTCAAGGAAGCGATGGAGCCATCCTTCGCCGACTATCAGCGGCAGATCGTCGCCAACGCCACACGCCTCGCGGCGTCGCTCAGCGGCCACGGCTTCCGCCTGGTCAGCGGTGGTACCGACAACCACATGATGCTCGTGGACGTGTTCTCGAAGGGTATTACCGGAAAGGCCGCCGAAGCTGCGCTGGGCAGGGCCGGCATCACCGTGAACAAGAACGCCATCCCCTTCGATCAGAACCCGCCGATGGTGGCCAGCGGCATTCGCGTCGGAACGCCGGCGGTCACGACGCGCGGCATGCGTGAGCCGGAGATGGATCTCATCGGCGATCTGATCACGCGCGCGCTTGCCGCTTCAGACGATGACCGCACGTTGAACATGATCAGGACCGAGGTCGAGCGGCTGTGCCGGAAGTTCCCCCTGTACCCGGAACGTCAGGCCTGATCGACGAGGTCGCTGCCTCCTTCTCCGATACCGGCGCGCTTGCGCGCGTGGTGGACGGCTACGAGCCGCGCGACGGGCAGCGGCGGATGGCGGCTGCCGTCGCCGACGTCATCGAACGCGGCGGCACGCTGCTGAGCGAAGCCGGCACCGGCACGGGTAAGACCCTCGCCTATCTGATCCCGGCGATCCTCAGCCGGCAGCGCGTGCTCGTGTCCACCGGCACGAAGAACCTACAGGAACAGATCTTCTTCAAGGACCTGCCGGCGCTGAGCCGCGCGCTCCGCATCCCGTTCACCGCGACGCTGATGAAGGGGCGCTCGAACTACCTGTGCCTGCACCGGTGGGAGATGTACCGCGACGGCATCGAGGGCGGCACGTCGGCCGGGGGACGGCTGATCGAGACGGGCGATGAAGCGCTGCTGCCCGTCCTGAAGGAATGGGCGGCGAAGACGACCACCGGCGATCGAGCCGAGCTGAAGGATCTGCCGGAAGACCTGCCGATGTGGAAGAGCATCTCGGCGGAGCCCGAGTCGTGCCTCGGCAGCACCTGTCCCCGCTTCGGCGACTGTTTCGTCACGCTGATGCGCCAGCGCGCAATCGAATCCGACGTAGTCATCGTCAATCACCACCTGTTGTGCGCGGACGCGGCCGTGCGTCAGAACTCATTCGGCGAGGTGGTGCCCTCGAGCCCGACGCTCGTGGTAGACGAGGCGCACCAGCTCGAGGACGTCGCCACGCAGTACTTCGGCGTCGGCTTCAGCAACTATCGCGTGGACGATCTCGTGCGCGATGGCGAGCGGCTGCTGTCCTCCACGCCGCGCGATGTCGACGACCTGGCGCGAGCGCTGCATCGCGTGGCCGACCGGTCGAGGATCTTCTTTTCCGGCCTCTCGACTGAGCGCGCGCTCAAGACCAACGAGACCCGCGCGCGATACACAGCAGAGGCGATGCAGGAGCACTTCGAGGACGGCATGATGCTGGCCGGCGCGATCGAAGGCCTCGAGGCCACGCTCGCGCTGGCTGGCGCCCCTAAAGGGGGGGCCTCCGGATCGAACGGTTCGAACGATTCGAACGTTTCGAACGATCCGAACGAATTGGCCGCGTCTCTTCAGCGTCGTGCGAGCGAGCTACGCTCCGACCTGCGTTTCCTGATGCGCGCCGGCGATCCGGAGTTCGTGTACTACGTCGAAGCGCGCGGCCGCGGCCTGTTCCTGCGCGCGTCACCCATCGACGTATCGCGCACGATTCGCGACGCGTTGTTTCAGCGGTTTCGCTCGGTCGTGCTGACGTCGGCGACTCTCGCCGTGGACGGAACGTTCGCCTACGCAAAAGGACGGCTTGGACTTCGGGAGGCGGAGGAAGTCAGAGTTCCGTCCGAGTTCGACTACCGGACGCAGGCGCTGCTCTATCTGCCCCGCCGGATGCCGCCGCCGAAGTCGCCGTCGTTCGCGGAAGCCGCGGCACGCGAGACGATCGAGCTGCTCAAGCGTTCGCGCGGACGGGCCTTCGTCCTGTTCACGAGCTACGCGGTCCTGCGCACGGTGCAGCCGTTCGTCGAGATGGCGCTGAACTATCCGATCCTCGTGCAAGGTCAAGCTCCGCGCTCAGTGCTCATCGACCAGTTCAGGACGACCCCGAATGCCGTGCTGCTCGCCACATCCAGCTTCTGGCAGGGGGTGGACGTCGTGGGCGACGCCCTGAGCTGCGTCATCGTGGACAAGCTGCCCTTCGCGTCGCCTGGCGACCCGGTGGTGGCGGCGCGCATTGACGCCATGAACGCGGACGGGGGCGACGCCTTCGCCGACTATCAGGTCCCCCTGGCCATCCTCGCGCTGCAACAGGGGCTGGGCCGGCTCATCAGGCACCGGACCGACCGCGGAGTGCTGGCGATCCTCGATCCCCGTGTCAAAACAATGGGATACGGGCGGCGGTTTCTCGCTTCGTTACCGCCCGCGCCGGTCACCCACGACCTCGACGCAGTGGCTCGTTTCTTCGAGTAAACTTCAACCGAAAGATCGACCCCCGTTTTTCATCCTGGAGGCTTTCCATGCGGACGAATCCGATCCGCCACGTTTTTTCCGCCGCGCTGCTCGTCACTCTGATGACCGCCACGGCGCTTGCGCAACAGCCGGTGTTCCGCGGCAAGGTCGTCGATGAGAAAGGCGCGCCGGTTGCCGGTGCCGAGATGGTGTTTTCGGCGCAGTTCCAGTCGCTCACTCGAAGCACGAAAACCGATAGCAAGGGCGAGTTCCTGATGGTGGGACTTCCGTCCGGCGAGTTCCTGATCACGACCAAGAAGGAAGGCGTCGGCGAAGACCAGACAAAGACGCGCGTCACGCAGGGCCAGAACGCTCCTGTCACGCTGACGTTGCGGCCGGCCGCTGCGGCTACTGGCCCGATCGTCGCCGCGCCAACTGGCGGGAGCGCCGCTGCCAACAAGGAAGCCCAGGCGCTGCAGGCGTTGGCCAAGATCGGATCCGAGCATCTGAACGCGGGGCGCAACGACGAAGCGATCGCGGCGTTCGGCGAGATCGTCGGCAAGGCACCGACGTGCGCTGACTGCCAATTCAATCTCGGCATGGGGTACGCGAACAAGAAGCAGTACGCCGAAGCCGAGGCCGCGTTCAAGAAAGCCGTCGAGCTGAAACCGGACCATGCCGGCGCGCACGCCCAGCTCGCCGCTGTCTATAACGCGCAGCGGAAGTTCGACCTCGCCGCCGAGGCAAGCGCGAAGGCCGCCCAGCTTGCGGGCGCCGCCGGCCCCGCGGGCGGTGGAAACGCCGAGGCGCTCTACAACCAGGGTGTCGTGTTGTTCAACGGCCAGAAGTTCACCGAAGCGAAGGCGGCCTTCGAGGCGGCGACCAAGGCTGACCCGAACCTGGCGCTGGCGCACTATCAGCTCGGGATGACCGCGCTGAATCTGGGCGACTTCGCACTCGCCGTCAGCTCACTCGAGAAGTACCTCTCGCTCGACCCGAACGGCCCGAAGGCAGCCGAAGTGAAGGCATCCCTGCCAGCGCTCAAGGGGATGGTCAAGAAATAGATCGTTCGAATCGTTCGAGCGTTCGAATCGTTCGAATCGTTCAACGTTCGAGTCGTTCGATGTCAGTAGCAGTCAGGCTCTCCGATGTCCGCGCGCGCATTGACGCCGCGGCGCGGGGAGCCGGACGCGATCCCTCTTCAGTCCGGCTCGTCGCCGTCTCCAAGACATTCCCGATAGACGCTGTGCGCGAGGCCTTCGCTGCGGGTCAACGCGACTTCGGCGAGAACCGCGTCCAGGAAGCGCTCGAGAAGATCGAAGCCGCCAGGGACCTCGATGTCCGCTGGCATCTGCTCGGGCATCTGCAGACCAACAAGGCAAAAAAGGCGGCACCGGCCTTCGCGATGATTCAGTCGGTGGACAGCGTGGAGCTGCTTCGAAAGCTCGATGCCGCCGCGGTCGAAGCGGGCGTTGCGCCCGAACTGCTCATCCAGGTGGATCTGGCGGGCGAAGCCACCAAGTTTGGCGCGCGGCCCGAGGAAGTCCCCGCGATCCTGGAGGCCGCCGCTGGATGCCGCGCCGCGCAGGTGGTGGGACTGATGACGATTCCACCGATTCCGGACACGCCCGAAGACGCCCGGCCCTGGTTCCGGCGGCTTCGCGAGCTGCGCGACGGATGGCTGTCAGACGGTCGCTCGGCCAGCGTGCTGCGCGAGCTCTCCATGGGAATGAGCGGCGATTTCGAGGTCGCCGTGGCCGAAGGAGCCACAATCGTCCGCGTGGGGACGGCGATCTTCGGGTCCAGAAAGCCCTAGTACATTCCGACTATGGATTCTTACGGGGGGCCTTCGTACTATCCGCGCCTGCGAACCCTGGGCGTGGCGGCCCTTCTCGCTCTGGTCGGCGGTGGCGTTCCTCCAGGCGCCTCCGCCGACATCATCGTCGCGCGTAACACCCCCCATCTGAGTTTCATCGCATCGCTCTCCCCCGACGTCGTACGGTCCGGCGGAAAGATGTCGCTAGTCGTCAACATCACGCCGAAGAAGAAGATGAACGTGTACGCGCCCGGCACGAAGTACCGGCCGGTGACGGTGACGTTGAACAGGACCGCGTGGCTGAAGCCGGGGAAGACTGTCTATCCGAAGCCGTCGATCTACGTCTTCAAGCCGCTCAAGGAGCAGGTGCTCGTCTTCAGCGACAACTTCACGCTGACGACGCCGATTGCGATCGGGACGGTTCCGGCGCGAGTGAAGGAAGTGAAGATTTCGGGGACGCTGTCGTATCAGGCGTGTGACGACCGGGTCTGCTACTTGCCGCAGTCCGTGCCGCTCGAGTGGGTCGTTCCTGTACGACGTTAGTCCCTGTTTCGTCCGTCCACAATTCCTGGAGTCGTCCGGAAACGTCGTGTCCGGCTTCAGCCGGACCTGCGGGTGGGTCACTGGTATTCAGCGCCCGCCTCAAGAGGGACGACGGACCAGGGACGGACCTGGCACCAAGGATCAAGCACTAAGGACCTACTGCGCTTCCGCCAGCTTCGACTCCACGTAAGGCGCCTCATGCACCACCGGCGCTTTCCGGCCGGCCAGCACCATCCACCACTCGCGCGCGGACGCGAGGATCACGACCAGCACGACGGCCATGAAGAACAGCGCAAGCGCAGCGTCGAGACGGTCGTTGAAGATCATGCGCTGAGCGGTCGGCAGCGTCGATGTCGCCAGCGATTCGGCGTGCGCAAGGAAGCCGAGCTTGGGATCGGACGAGAACACCTTCTGCCATCCGGCGGTCAGTGTGGCCGCCGCCAGCCAGGCGAGCGGGACGAGCGGCACCCACATGTAGCGCTGCCGCCCCATCTTCACGAGCACGGTCGTCGCAACGCATAGCGCAACGGCGGCCAGCAGTTGATTGGCGATGCCGAAGAGCGGCCACAGCGAGTTGATGCCGCCAAGCGGATCGACCACACCCTGATAGAGGAAGTATCCCCAGCCGGCGACGACGAGAAATGACGACAGGAGAATGCTCGGATACCAGGAGGTGCGGCCGAGCGAAGGATGGGCGTGGCCGAGCAGCTCCTGCAGCATGAAGCGGCCGACGCGCGTCCCGGCGTCGATCGTCGTCAGGATGAAGACCGCCTCGAACATGATCGCGAAGTGATACCAGAGCGCGAGCCCCGGGCCTGTGAAGACGCCGCCGAGAATCCCCGCCATGCCGACGGCCAGGCTCGGCGCGCCGCCCGTGCGCGAGAGCAGCGTCGACTCGCCCACTGACTTCGCCAGCGCGTCGAGCTGATCCGGCGAAACCGTGAATCCCCACTGCGCGATGGTCTGCGCAGCTGCCGCTGACGTCGTCCCCAGCGCCGCGGGGCCGACGTTCATCGCGAAATAGACGCCGGGGTCGAGGGTGGCCGCGGCAATCATCGCCATCACGCCGACCAGCGACTCGGTGAGCATGCTTCCATAGCCGACGAAACGGGCGTCGGGCTCGCAGCGCAGCATCTTCGGCGTGGTGCCGCTCGACACCAGCGCATGGAAGCCCGAAACGGCTCCGCACGCGATGGTGATGAACGCAAACGGGAACAGCTTGCCGGCAAACACCGGACCGGAGCCGTCGATGAACTGCGTGAGCGCGGGCAGCTTGAGCGGCGGCATCACGAGGATGATGGCCAGCCCGAGAACCAGGATGGTCCCGACCTTCATGAACGCCGACAGGTAGTCGCGTGGCGCGAGCAGCAGCCACACCGGCAGGACGGCGGCGATGAAACCGTAGATCATCACCGCCCAGGCCAGGCTCGTGCCCGTCCAGGTGAACGCTGGAGCCCACGTCGCGCTCTGCGACACCCACTGACCGCCGACCAGCGCTCCAATCAGCAGGAGGATTCCGATGCCGGTCGCCTCGGCCACCTTCCCGGGCCGCAGGTTGTTCATCCACCAGCCCATGAGCAGCGCGATCGGAATCGTGCAGGAGATGGTGAACAGGCCCCAGGGGCTGTCGCGCAGCGCGTTGACCACCACCAGGCCGAGCACGGCGAGGAGGATGATCATGATCGCGAAGATCGCCACCATAGCGGCCATGCCGGCCACCGGGTTCACTTCTTCCTTCGCGATCTGACCGAGCGACTTGCCGTCGCGCCTCATCGACGCGCACAGGATCAGCATGTCCTGCACGGCGCCGCCGAGCACCACACCGGCAATCAGCCAGATCGTGCCGGGCAGGAATCCGAACTGCGCGGCAAGTGTCGGCCCGACGAGCGGGCCCGCGCCGGAGATCGCGGAGAAGTGATGGCCGAAGAGGATCCAGCGCGAGGTCGGAACGAAGTCGCGGCCGTTGTTCAGCCGCTCCGCCGGCGTCGCCCGGCGCACGTCGAGGTTGAAGACCTTCGCCGCGATGAACCGCGAGTAGAAGCGGTAGCCGACCAGGTACGAGCAGACCGCCGCGACTACGAGCCAGGCGGCGCTGATCGTCTCGCCGCGCGCCAGCGCCAGCATGCCGAACGCAGCGGCGCCCGCAATCGAGATGGCGACCCAGATGACAACGGAAAGGAAGGAGTGCCGCGTCTCCGCGCCCCCGCGGCCTGTGGTTGTGATCGTCATTATTTGAATGTCAGGAACAGCAGCTTGTTGCCGGCTGCCGAAGCCACCCAGAGTCTATTCGACAGCCGCTTCGGCGTCTGACGATCGCTGCCTGCGGTCAACCCGGTCCCGCCCGAATTGGGCGGCATCGGCACCTCGGTGATCGTCCCGTCGGGGACCACCTTCCCGACGACGCCGCCCTTCGTGAACCAGATGTTGCGGTCGGGTCCGACCGCGATGTTCGTCGGCGATCCGGTCGCGCTCGGTATCTGGAACTCGGTGATCGTTCCGTTCATCGTGATCCGGCCGACGCGATTGCCGTCGACCTTCCTGCCGTCCATCTGGCCATTGAGCTCGAGGAACCACATGTTGCCGTCCGTGCCGGCCGTGATGTCGCCAGGCCCGGAGTTCGGCCGCGGCAAGGTGAACTCGGTGATCGTGCCGTCCGGCGTGATCCGCCCGATCTTGCTGGCGTTGAATTCGGAGAACCAGATGTTCCCGTCGGGACCGGCCGCCAGCGCGCGCGGGCCGCTGTCCGGCGTCGGGATCGGGAACTCGGTGATGACGCCCTGAGGGGTGATGCGGCCGATCTTGCCGCCGGCGAACTCGCCGAACCAGATGTTGCCGTCGGCGCCCAGCGCAATCGCGCGCGGCATGCTGTTCGGCGTCGGGATCGCGAACTCGGCGATCGTCCCGTCGGGCGCGATCCGGCCCATGCGGTTGCCTGAGTGCTCCGAGAACCACATGTTGCCGTCCGACCCGAGCGCGATGATCCGGGGCGAGCTGTTGGCGTTGGGCAGCGGGAATTCCTTGAGGCCGGTCCCGTCGGGGTTGATCCGCCCGATCCGGTTTCCCTGCCCTTCCGTGAACCAGGCCGAGCCGTCTGGGGCGAGTGCAATGGTGGTCGGACCGCTCCCCGGATTCGGCAGCGGATACTCGGTCCAGACCCCGTCAGTTGCGAGACTCCGGTCGGTTTCCACGAGCCATCGCTGCTGGGCGGCGACCACCCCTGCCATCATCACTATCCCTAGCGAACACAGCCACTTGCGAGTCATAATAGTTGCCCCGATGTGCCGTTAGGCTACACCGGAAGGGGAGTTTGCTGCGTGGTCAATCGTCGTTTCTTCTGGGCGTCCGCCTGCGTCCTGACGCTGCTCCTTGCGGCATCGATCCGCGTGGTCGCCGATCGCGAGCAGGCTCAACCCGCTCCAGCGGCGGCAACCCCGCGTGCGCAGACGCCGGCTGCTCCGGTTACGTCCAATAGCGCGCTTCCCGATCAGGCCCTCGTCCAGAAGTACTGCTCGAGCTGCCACAACGACCGCGCGAAGACCGGCGGCATCTCGTTCGATGGCGTCAGCGTCGCCGAGGCAGGCAAGCACTCCGAAATCTGGGAGAAGGCGCTCGTGAAGCTGCGCGGCGGGATGATGCCCCCGCAGAACATGCCGCGTCCCGACGACGCCACGCTGAACGCGTTCATCGTGGCGCTCGAGAACACACTGGACGCGCAGGCCCGCCAGAACCCTGACCCGGGCTTCAAGCCTGTCCATCGTCTGAACCGCACGGAGTACGGCAACGCCGTCCGCGATCTCCTCGACCTGGAGATCGACGTCGCCGATCTGCTGCCGGCAGACGACGAGAGCTACGGGTTCGACAACATTGCCGGCGTGCTTCGCGTGTCGCCGTCGCTGCTCGAGCAGTACCTCACGGCGGCCAACAAAATCAGCGGCCTGGCCGTAGGAACGGACACGGATCTGATTCGCTCCGGCTACAGGATCCCTCCTGATGATTCGCAGGAGGACCAGGTCGAAGGGCTGCCGCTGGGCACCCGCGGCGGCCTGCTGTTCAAGCATCAGTTCCCGCAGGACGCGGAGTACGAGTTCGCCGTCTTCCTCCTCCGCAACATCGTCGGCTACATGACCGGTCTTGAGTTCCCGCATCAACTGGAGATCTCGATCGACGGCGAGCGGGTGTTCCTGATGCAGGTTGGCGGCGAGGCGGATAACCTCGCCTCCGACAGGAACATGTCGGACACGGCCAACAAGATCGATGAGCGGCTGAAGACGAAAGTGAAAGTCAGCGCCGGGCCTCACATGGTCGGCGTCACGTTCGTACGCCGAAACGCCGCCGAGTCTGACGAGCCGCTGCAGCCGCACGAGCGCAATCACGACCTGCAGGACATGAACGGCCTGCCGTTGATCGATCACGTGAACGTGACCGGTCCGTACAACCCGACGGGCCCGGGCGATACGCCGAGCCGGCGCCGTGTGCTCTCCTGCAAACCCGCCTCAGTCAAAGGCTCCGGAGAGACAGGCGCTTCTGCCGCCGAAACGACGTGTGCTCGGAGCATCCTCTCGACGATCGCCCGACGCGCCTATCGCCGCCCGGTGACCGAGGACGACATGGCGTCGATCATGGCGCTCTACGCCCAGGGGCGGAAGAAAACGTTCGAGCACGGCATCGAGCAGGGGCTGCGCCTGGTCCTGGCCAACCCGAAGTTCATCTTCAGGACAGAGACCGCTCCGGCGAAGGGGACCGCGCGCGTCAGCGACATCGAGCTGGCGTCGCGCCTGTCGTTCTTCCTGTGGAGCTCGATTCCGGACGACACGCTGCTGACGCTGGCCTCGCAGAATCGCCTGAGCCAGCCGGCGGTGCTCGACCAGCAGGTCAAGCGGATGCTCAACGACCCGAAGGCGCATGCGCTGGTCGAGAACTGGGCGAGCCAGTGGCTGATGCTGCGCAACCTGAAGGGTCACGTGCCGACGCCGGGTGACTTCCCGAACTTCGACAACGAGCTGCGTCAGGCGTTCCGGACGGAGACGGAGATGTTCGTCGAGAGCGTCATCCGCGAGGATCGCAGCGTCCTCGACCTGCTCAACGCCGACTACACCTTCGTCAACGAGCGGCTGGCCCGTCATTACGGCATTCCGAACATCTACGGCAGCCACTTCCGCCGCGTGACGCTGAAGAACGAGGAGCGGCGCGGCCTGCTCGGTCAGGGCAGCATCCTGACGGTGACGTCGTATCCGAATCGCACGTCGCCGGTGCTGCGCGGCAAGTACATCCTCGAGAACATCCTCGGCACGCCGCCGTCTCCGCCGCCGCCGAACGTGGACACGACGCTCGAGAACAAGCAGGGCGAGGATCCGAAGTCGGTGCGCGCGCTGCTCGAGCAGCATCGCCGCAATCCGACGTGCGCGAGCTGTCATCGCATCATGGATCCGCTCGGCTTCGCGCTCGAGAACTTCGACGGCGTCGGCGAGTGGCGCGTGAAGGAGACCGGCGGAGCCATCGACTCGACCGGCCAGCTTGGCACGGGCGCTCCGGTCGATGGCCCGGTCGGCCTGCGCAAGGCGATCCTGGCGCAACCCGAGATGTTCGTCCGGACGCTGACCGACAAGCTGATGATCTACGGGCTCGGACGCGGCGTTGAACACAAGGACAAGCCGATGGTGCGCGGGATCGCGCGCGACGCGGCAGCGCAGAACTACCGGTTCTCATCCATCGTGCTGGGCATAGTAAGGAGCGCCGCCTTCCAGATGAAGAAGGCACAGACCGACGTCGTCAAAACGACGGCGCAGGCGCACTGATACAGGCGTACTACTCGTAGGGCACCCCTTCAGGGGTGCCAAGGAACGACTATGGTTATCGTCAAGAAGCACCTTCCGCGGCGCACCTTCATTCGGGGAATGGGTGTCACCCTGGCCCTGCCGCTTCTCGATTCCATGATTCCTGCGCGCACGCTGTTCGCGCAGACGGCCGCGAAGGGCACGCCGCGCATCGGCTTCGTCTACATCCCGCACGGCGCCATCATGGACAAGTGGACGCCGGCCGCCGAGGGTGCGGGCTTCGAGTTCACGCCGATCCTCAAGCCACTCGAGAAGTACCGTGACCACCTCAACGTGGTCACCGGGCTGGGCCACGCGTCCGCCGATACCACCGCGGTCCACTCGTTGAGCCCGACGACGTGGCTGAGCGGCGTGCGCCCGAAGGCCACGCAGGGCGTTGACGCCTAC
>DATLLQ010000009.1:0-43741 GCA_035537775.1 Vicinamibacterales bacterium
GGATGGGTTCATCGCGCATCAGCTTCGGCACCACCAACGCCAGCACGATCCCCACGATCGCGACGGGCGCCAACGGTTCAAACACAAGACGCCATGGCGCCCGTGCCGGTTCGGCGGCGACCCGCGTACGCACGCGTGCCAGAAACTCCGGCGACGGCTGGATGCCGAGCGTCTCCGTCAGCTCGCGATCGAGCGCCGAGTCGGTCAGCGGTTGCCGCGGTCCGGTGCCATCCATGACAGTGCGTCCTTCAGTTGCTGCCGTGCGGCAAACAGCCGCGACTTGACGGTGCCTTCGGGCAATTCCAGCAGCGCCGATACTTCCTTGATGTCGTATTCCTGGATCCCGGCCAGGACGATGACGATGCGCAGCTTTTCGGAGAGGGCGTCGATGGCGCGCCAGAGATGCGCGGCCCGCTCACGCCGCGCGTGGACGTCCTCTCCGCTTCCAGCCGACGCCGGAAGCCACACATCCCCATGGTCTTCGCGCACCACACGCCGCTTGTTCGACCGCAGCCGATCGAGCGCCATCCGCCAGGTCATGCGGACGAGCCAGGCACGGAAGCGGTCCCGATCCCGCAGCTGGCCGAAGTTGCGGTGGGCCTTCGCGAATGCTTCCTGGGCGACGTCCTCCGCGTCCTCACGATTGCGCAGCACGCTGTAAGCGACGCGTACGGCAAGCGTCGACGACTCCAGGAGGCGTTCCTCGAACTCCCGTGCCAGCTGAGCGTCCACGGTCAGACCGTGGTCCCAGACATGGATTCGAGAGGCCACCTCGGCGCGATCATGCATGTCGCTTCACCGGGCTAGACGCCGCTCAGGGCTGGTGGGTTCGGTTACACCGACGACAGTCGGTGCCCCAGCTTGTCCTTCTTTGTTTTCAGGTACTTCCGGGTCGACTCGTTGGCCGGGATCTCGAGCGGCACGGCTTCCGACACCGCCAGGCCGTAGCCCTGCAGGCCAACGAACTTCCGCGGATTGTTCGTCAGGAGCCGCATCGTCTTGACGCCCAGGTCGCTGAGGACCTGCGCGCCGATGCCGTAGTCGCGCTGATCGGGTTTGAACCCGAGCTTCTCGTTCGCTTCGACCGTATCGAGACCCTGGTCCTGCAGTTCGTAGGCGCGAATCTTGTTCGCCAGCCCGATGCCCCTGCCCTCCTGATTGAGATACAGGAGCACGCCGCGCCCTTCCTTGGCGATACGCGCCATGGCGGTCTCGAGCTGCGCACCGCAGTCGCAGCGAGCGGAATGAAAGACATCGCCCGTCAGGCATTTCGAGTGGACGCGCACGAGCACGTCCTTGCCATCGCCGATCTCACCGCGCACCAGCGCGACATGCGTCTCGCTGTCGAGTTGATTGGCATAGGCAAAGATGCGGAAGGCGCCGTGCTCGGTCGGCAGCGACGCGCTCGCGATGTGCTTCACCAGCCGCTCGGTCTGCATCCGGTACTGGATCAGATCCGCAATCGTGATGATCAGCAGCCCGTGCTTTTTCGCAAACTTCGTCAGCTCCGGCACCCTGGCCATGGTGCCGTCCTCGTTCATGATTTCGCAGATCACGCCGGCCGGGTACAGGCCCGCCATCCGCGCGAGATCGACCGCTGCCTCTGTCTGACCGGCGCGCACCAAGACGCCGCCGTCGCGCGAGCGCAGCGGCGAGACGTGTCCAGGGCGTGCGAGATCAGAGGGCTTCGTCCCGGGATCGATCGCGGCCAGGACGGTTGCCGCGCGATCGGACGCCGAGATGCCGGTCGTCACGTCTCCCTTCGCGTCGATCGGTACACAGAATGCCGTGCCAAACGGCGTGGTGTTCGCGTTGACGGCGAGCGGAATCTCGAGCTCGTCCAGCCGCTGGCCGGTCATCGAGAGGCAGATCTGCCCGCGTCCGTAGCGCGCCATGAAGTTGATCGCCGCGGGATTCACCATCTCCGCGGCAATCGTCAGGTCGCCTTCGTTCTCGCGGTCCTCGTCGTCTACGACGATGACCATCCGACCGGCGCGGATCTCGGCAACCGCGTCGTCGATTGACGCGAATGGGCTCCCCTTGCGGGCGCCCTTGGCAATCCGAATCTTCGAGTGTTTAGACGTCATGCTTCTGGTGATCCGAACACCTGCGCTGCGCGCGCGACGTACTTACCAATGACGTCGCACTCCAGATTCACCCGTGCCCCTGCCCGCAGACCCGCCAGGCTCGTATGGGTCCAGGTGAACGGAATGATCATGACATCGAACTGGTCTGCGTTCAGGGTCGCAACCGTGAGGCTGACCCCTTCCACGGCCACGGACCCCTTCGGCACGAAGAAGGCCGAAAGCGCCTGCGGAAAGGCCACTTTCAGCCAGTGTGCATCACCGTCCGCACGGACCTCAACAACGGATCCGACGCCGTCTACGTGCCCCTGCACGAAATGACCACCGAACCGGCCATCGGCCCGCATCGCACGCTCGAGGTTCACGAGCTGCTCGGGTGCCAGGCTCCCGAGGGTTGTCACCCTCGCGGTCTCAGGCCCGATGTCCGCACAGAACAGGTCAGCGTCGGTGCGGGTGACGGTCAGGCAGACGCCATTCACCGAAATGCTCTCGCCATCGGAGAACTGTGCGGCGAGCGGAGTGCGAACGGTTAGCCGCAGCCCGCGCCCGGTGTTCTCGATACTCGCGACGCGACCGACGGCTTCAATGAGGCCGGTGAACATAGCCTTCGATGATGACATCCGGGCCCAGCACCTCGACGTGCCGGTCGTGCAGGGCAAACGTCGAGAACGCTCGGCCATCCAGCGGAACACCGCTGTCCCCAAGCGCCGTTGGGGCCACGTAGAGTTGGACGTAGTCTGCGAGGTGCGCGTCCCAGACCGCGCCGTGAAGCGCCGCACCGCCTTCGATCAGGAGGCTCTGCACCCCGTGCGAGTGCACGGCCCGGACGGCCGCCTCAATTCCAGCCACCGGCGGCACCACTACGGTTGCCCCAGCCGCTTCGAGGGCTGCGACACGGATACCGTCTGTGCCCGCCGCATCAGCCGTCGTGATCACAAGGATCGGCCCCTGCGCGGCTGTGGCAAAGATCCGCGCGGTGGGTGGGGTGCGCAGCCGCCGGTCGAAGATCACGCGCGTCAGCGGCCGTTCACGATAGAACTCCCGGACGGTCAGGAGTGGATCGTCCACGAGAATCGTCTCGGAACCCACGCCGATGGCGTCCACCCAGGCACGGTCGTACTGCGCCCGGCGAACAGCCGGCGCCGACGTGATCGCCGTGCGGGACTGCGGCGCAGCGCTGATGCGCCCGTCAATGCTCGCCGCGGCCTTCAGGATGACGAAGGGGCGCTGCTGCCGGACTGATGTGAGGAACGGCTGATTCAGCCGAACAGCGCACTCGCGCCCCACACCGACCATCACCTCGATCCCGTGCTCGCGGAGCCGTACGAACCCGCGGCCGTTCACCTGCGGAAACGGATCCTCCATGGCCGCGACCACGCGTCGAATGCCGGCCGCGATGATCCGATCGGCGCACGGGCCGGTGCGCCCGTGATGCGAACAGGGCTCGAGCGTGCAATACAGAGTCGCGTTTCGCGCCGCATCGCCCGCTTCATCGAGCGCATTGACTTCGGCGTGCGCGTCCCCCGCCCGCTCATGGGCGCCCTGCCCGACCACCACGCCGTCACTGGAGACGATGCACGCACCGACGACAGGGTTTGGCGCAGTGCGACCCAGGCCGCGGCGGGCATTCTCCAGCGCCCGCTTCATCCAGCGGATGTCTGCGTCAGCGAGCGCATCCACGACCGCTACCACTTCTCCTGGAACAGCGCGTCCACGTACTCCTGCGCCGAAAACGGAATGAGATCGTCCAGCCCTTCTCCGACGCCGACGTACTTGATCGGCAGCTTCAGGTCGTTCGCAATCGCGACAGCCACTCCGCCCTTCGCCGTGCCATCGAGCTTGGTCAGGACGATGCCGGTCACGCCCGCCACGTTAGTGAACTCTCGCGCCTGCTGCACACCGTTCTGTCCGACCGTGGCGTCGAGCACCAGCAGCACTTCGTGTGGAGCGCCGTCGGCCGCACGCGCCGCGACGCGGCGGATCTTGTCCAGCTCGTTCATCAGGTTCACACGGTTGTGAAGCCGGCCGGCCGTGTCGATCAGGATCGGGGTGCGATTACGCGCCTTGCCAGACTGGATCGCGTCGAAGACGACCGCCGCCGGATCGGAGCCTTCCTTCGCGCGAACGATGTCGACGCTGGCACGCTTCGCCCAGATCTCGAGCTGCTCCACTGCCGCGGCGCGAAACGTATCAGCCGCACAGATCAACGGCTGCTGGCCTTCGCTCTTCAGCAGATTCGCGAGCTTCCCGACTGTCGTCGTCTTCCCGGTTCCGTTCACGCCGACGATCAAGGTGACGTGAGGGCTATGACCGTTCGTCGGCGGCGGCTCGACTGTGTCGAAGACACGCCGGATTTCGTCCTTCACGAGATCGCGCAGGCTCTCGCCATGCCGGCTCCTGCCCTTGACGGCCGTGACAATGCGCTCGGTGGCCGCCATGCCGACATCCGCCGAAACCAGCAGCTCCTCCAGGGCCTCGATCGTGTCCACGTCAACCGGCCGGGTGCGCTGCTCGACCGTGTCGGCGCGCTGGACGATCTCGTCGAACCGGGTGACGATCTGCTGCTTGGTACGGGTCAGCCCTTCGCGAAGGCGATCAAGAAATCCCAATGGTTATCTCCGGCGGAACCCGCCCTACCCATGCTCGGCGCGCTGTGGACGCAGCATCAGGTCGTCCAGCGCCGCCCGTGCGTCTTTGCGCCCTGCGAGAAGCTCTTCAATCTGCGCGGTGATCGGCAGCTCAACGCCGACACGCGCCGCGAGAGCGAGCGCGGCCTCGGTCGTCCTGACGCCCTCAGCCACCATCTTCATCCCCGCCAGCACCTCGCGCAAGGCGCGACCACGCGCCAGCTCCATACCCACGTGCCGGTTCCGGCTCAGCGATCCGGTGCACGTCAGGACGAGATCTCCGAGGCCGGCGAGTCCGGCCAGCGTTTCGCGCTTGCCGCCGACCGCACACGCCAGGCGCGAAATCTCGGCCAGGCCCCGCGTGATCAGTCCCGCTTGTGCGTTGTTGCCGAGTCCCAGGCCCTCGACCATTCCGGCCGCGATCGCGATCACGTTCTTGAGCGCGCCACCGATCTCAACCCCGGCCACGTCGTCGGTGCCGTAGAGCCGGAGATATGGCGAACGGAAGTCGTCCTGCACACGCTGGACGACGTCCGCATGTCGCGACGCAACGGACAGCGCCGTCGGCAGTTCCCGCGCGACTTCCGCAGCAAAGCTGGGGCCCGACATCACTGCGACGCGAACTGCGTCGCCGAGCTCCTGCGCGACGATCTCCGACACGCGAAACAGGGTCTCCTGCTCGAGTCCCTTCGTCCCGCTGACGATCACCGTTCCTGATCTGATGTACGGCGCGGCCCGCTTGAGAATGCTCCGTGTGCCGTGGGTTGGCACGGCCGACACGACGACTTCAGCAGCGTGCAGCGCCTCTTCGAGATCAGCAGTCACGAAGAGGTCCGCGGGAAAGCTGACGTCAGTCAGATAGACCGCATTCGCTCTTCGAGCCTGCATGTCGGCGACGAGAACGGGATCGCGAGCCCATAGCCGCGCCTCGTGGCCGCGGCGGGCAAGATGAATCGCCAGCGTGGTTCCCCAGCTGCCAGCGCCAATGACGGTGATCCGGCCGATATCAGGCGCCTCCTACGCGCCGTTCAGTTCCCGCTATGAGTCGCGCCAGGTTGCTGCGATGCCGGTAGACAACGAGGGCTGCGGCAATCGCCGCGCCCGCGCTCACCAGCCGGGGCGAATCCATCGCGATCGCCGCGACCGCCAGCGCCACCGCGGCGCTCATCGAGCCGACGGAGATCATCCGTGTCGTCAGGACAGCGATCGCAAACACACCCCCGGCAATGGCTACGGCCAGCGGCGCCAGCACCGCAAATGCTCCAGCGGCCGTGGCCACGCCTTTTCCGCCGCGAAACCGCAGCCAGGCGGGATAGACATGGCCGACGACCGAGGCGAGCCCGGCGGCAACAGGCACGCTGGAACCCGTCGCCACTCCCTGCGCCAGCAGCACGGCCAGCACGCCCTTCATTCCATCCAGCGCCATCGCCAGGACTCCGAGCGATGCACCGGTCGTCCGCAGCACGTTCGTTGCGCCGACATTGCCACTCCCCGCGCGGCGCAGATCGATCCCCTTCCGTCTCGCGAGCAGAAACGCGAACGGTATCGACCCGAGGAGATACCCAGCAGCGATCACAATCGCATTCACAGATCACCAGCCAGCCGCACGCTCAGAATCGGGACGTATGTCGGGCCCTTCGGTGAAAGCCGGCTCTCGAACAGTGTAATCGCGTCCACCGGGGTCGATCCGAGCACGACGTCGTGCAGGCCTTCCAGGAGCGCAGCGGTGCGCACGCCCCGAGCGTCGCGGATGCGCCCAAGCGTGAGGTGAGGGTTGAATGGCCTGTCTTCCCGGTGGACTTCGAGAACGTCCAGGCGATCGCTCACGATGCGCTCGACGCCGGCAAGGCGATCGCTCCCGGTGGTCAGTCCAGCCCATATCACGCGCGGGGCTCCCCTGGGCGGAAACGCGCCGGTGCCCGACACGATCAGCTCGAACGGTTTGACCCCGATCGGCGTTCGGAGCGCGGCGGCGATCGCCTCCGCCTTCTCGTCCCCGACGTGGCCGATGAAGCGAACGGTTACATGCAGGCGTTCCGGAGTGATCCAGGTGATGCGGGAGAGCGGCGCGAGCCGGGCCGCCTTCTCGCGCAGGTCGTCCACGAGGTGCAACGTAGCGGTTGCGACAGCCGGCGAGATCTCGACGGCTACGAACAGTCGCATGATGGATTAGAGAAGCATGCGCCGGACCATGTCGAGAGCTGCCTGCGACGCCTGGAACTTGACCTGATCCCGCTCGCCATGGAAACGAAAGAGCCGCGACCGCGTCTCCGCCGCGATCGACGCAGCAACGGCGACGGTCCCAACCGGCTTTTCTGGTGTTCCGCCACCCGGTCCGGCAATTCCCGTCACACCGACGCCCACTTCGACACCCGCTCGTGTACGCGCGCCGTCCGCCATCGCCACGGCGACAGGCTCGCTGACCGCCCCGTGCGCCTCGATCAACGGCGCGGGAACGCCGAGCAGCGCTGTCTTTGCTTCATTCGTATACGCAATCACGGCTTGTGCGACGTAACGTGAGCTGCCGGGGATGTCCGTCAGTCGCGACGTGAGAAGCCCGCCGGTGCACGACTCCGCCAGCGCGATGTGCAGGCCTCGCGATGCGAGCATCTCTCCGACCACCGCCTCCATCGGCCTGCCGTCTGTACTGAACACGTCAACGCCAATCACGGCACAGACCTCATCGACAGCCCGCTCGAGCGCCTGATTTGCCGCATCCGTCGAGGGAGCTCTGCACCAGAGGTGCAGCTCGAGCTGGCCGAGCGCCGCCAGAATCGTCGCGTTCACGCGAGGGGTCCCCTTCTCCCATTTTCGATAGAGCGGCTGTAGTTGCTCGTCGGTCTGCGATTCGATGCGACCCGAGATCTTCAAGACACGACGGAGCAGCGGCACGCCTTCGCTTCGCTCGCGCAGGGGGCCATCGACGAGCGCTGCAACCATCGGGTGGAGCTCTCGCGGCGGCCCTGGAAGCAGGACAATGACCGCATCGCCCTCCTCGAGCCAGAGACCCGGGGCGCTCCCGCGGTTGTTCTCGAGAACCCGCGCACCGGTTGGAACCATCGCCTGCCGGCGATTGCTCTCCGGCATCGGCCCGGTGAAGCCGCGAGCCGCGAAGCGGACCCTGAGACGCTCTGTGATCCCGGTGTCTTCCGCGAGCGATCTCCCGAGCGTCGATGCCACCACTTCTCGCGTGACGTCGTCATCGGTGGGGCCCAGCCCGCCGGTGAACACCACGAGGTCTGCGCGTCCGAGCGCCGCACGAAACAGGTGCCCAAGCTCTTCCCGATCGTCGCCCGCCACGCCTTTCATGACGACGTCGATACCGAGCGCGTTGAGTTGACCGGTCAGGAACAGAGAGTTCGTGTCGAAGCGAAGGGGGGTCAGGAGCTCGCTGCCAACGGCAATGATTGCCGCGCGAGCGAGCGGCTTCACGCGAGCCAGCCGGCGGGCGTCAGCCAGATCAGCCCGCGCATCACGAGATTGCCGTAGATGGCGGCCATCCCGTCATCGGCCATGATGCCCAGCCCGCCCGGCAGCTTCTCGAAACCGGCTGCCGGCCATGGCTTGACGATGTCGAGGATGCGGAAGACGAAGAAGCCGACCACGGCCCCGGCAGGAGTGACGGGAAGCAGCGCGAGGGTGATGAGCATGCCCGCTACTTCATCGATGACGACCGGACCGGGATCGACGCCGCCGAAATGACGCTCGGCAACCGTGCTGCTCCAGACACCGATGGCAAAGACCGCGGCAATCACCGCCAGCTCCACGGCTATTGATCCGCTTGCACGAACGGCCGCGAACACGACGAGCCCAGCCGCCGATCCGAAGGTGCCAGGCGCGATCGGAGCGTACCCGACGTAGCCGCACGTGGCCAGAAACACCCCAAGACGCTGGCCGGGCACGTGGCCCTGCTGTTCCGACCCGACAGATGTCACGCGATGTCTACTTGTGAAGGGGACCGACGACGCGGGTGCCCGCGACGCGATCGTGAAGCGCCCGACGATCGCCGCCGAGCAACACCGGTGCGAATCCGAGACCGGCAGTTGCAACCGACGCCAGCGCGGCAAAAGTCCGCTGCACCGCACGGACTGGCTGGACGTCGCGGTCGTCCTCACCCACCACCCGGATTCCAGCCGCCATCTTGCCGACGGTCTGCCCACCAAGCGCAGTAAAGACGGAGAGATACGAAGCCTTCACCATCAGGAGGAACAACCCGAGCGGCAGAAAGGGAATTGCCTGCCAGTCGGTAAACGGCAGGCCGGCGATCTGAAACGTGAAGTAGATGACGACCGCATCGATGGAGAGCATGATCGCGAGATCAACGACGGCCGCGGCAATCCGGCGCCCCGCGCCGCTGATGCCGGGTGCTGCGCTTGCAGCCGGTCGAGCCGGTACCTGAACACGCGGCTTCGCCGGCCGCGGCGCGATCGCTGGCGGCTCCTCTGCGAATTCCAGCACGCCTTCGGGGTCAGCTTCCAGATCGATGCGGCGCGCCGGCTTTGGCACCGTGCGCAGCTTCGGCCTGTCAGGTGTGCGTCGCACCGCCAGCGGCGGCCGCGGCGCGGGCGGTACCTTGATCAGCGGTTCGTCCCAATCAGTCCCGCCCTGCTGAAACAGCGGCAGGGCCGGCGTTGGCGGTCTCGAGGACGGCGGCGCCAGCACCGGCGTCTCCGGCAGCGCGGCCGGCCGGATGGTAGAGGGCTGCGGCGCTGATGTGCCCAGCGACATCGAGCCCAGCTCGTCTGACGATGGAGCTGCCATTGCCGCGGGCCGGACGTTATCGAGACGCGCTTCCAGTTGGCTCAACCAGCGATCCGAGTCACGCTTCGGTGGTTCCGGCTCACGAAGCATCAGCTCGGGGTCGGGCGCAACCGCATTCTCCGCCGCGAGCGAAAAATCGTATCCGCAGTTCTTGCACCGATCGCCAGTTTCGAACCCGAGGTATTCGCATTTCGGGCATTTCATCGGGTGGCCTCCCCTTGTGAGGTGGGCACGGTGTGAGCGAGCAGCGCAGTCTGGATCAGTGACTGAAGCGTGTCGGCGTCTCCCCTGAGCGCGTCGCCGCGGTCAATCGCGTCGAGCTGGCGGAGCGCGTCATGAAACTGGCCGGCCTGAAACAGCTCTCTGGCACGGGCCAGACGAAGGTCGGCGGTCCGAACAATCGTCACCGGTTCGGCGGCGTCCGTGTTGCCCGCGGAACCTGTCGCCGGCTGATCGCCCAGCCAGGACGCGATCGGCTGAGCAGCCAGCAATATCGCGCCGGCGATTGCCGCACTGACAACGATCGTCGCAATCCAGTTAGTCGGCCTGGCAACCGGCGCCGAATCAGAACGCCGGCCGTACGGCGACCGGACGGCGGCTGACCCATCGTGCCTGGCATGCGGCAGCGGCGATGCCGCGGCAAGCCCCGCCTCCGCAACCCCGAGCCTCTGGAGGAACACGAGCGCGGTCTCGCTTCCTCCGTCGGCGACGGCGCGCGTCAGGAGATCGCGGGCAGCACCGAGATCGCCGCTTCGGTACGCATCGAGGCCTCGGTGCACGAGTTCGTCGGACTGCCGCTGCCGCTCCGCGAGCGCGCCTCGCGCCCGTTCGATGTACGCGCGAGCACGGCCATGGCCACGCTCGAGGAACGCGACCCGGGTCCAGACGTTGACGGCCTGTTCGTATTGCCCTTCGAAGTAGTGGTCGAGCCCGGCAAGCAGGAGCCTCTCGATCAACGCGTCGCGATCCGCCTCGGCGGATTCCTCACTGGCAGGCGCGTTGCGCAGCGGCTCTGTCATCTATGGCAGTTGAGCTCTGAAGCACGCCTATTATAAGCGCGTATGGCCCTGATTGAGTGCGTTCCCAACATCAGCGAGGGCCAGCGCCCGGACACCGTCTCCGCGATTGCGGACGCGATTGCATCGGTAGACGGTGTGCGCCTTCTGGATCGCTCGTCGGATCCCGCTCACAACCGATCGGTCTTCACCTTCGCTGGCGAAGCGGAGCCGGTGGGCCGTGCCGTAATCGTGCTGTTCGAGGCTGTCATTCCATTAGTCGACCTGCGCGTTCATCGCGGCGCGCACCCCAGGCTCGGGGCCGTCGACGTCGTTCCATTCGTCCCGATTGGCGGAACAACGATGGCGGCGTGCGTGGGCCTCGCCAGGCAGACGGCGGCGTCCGTGGCCGAGCGGTTCGATCTCCCCGTGTATCTCTACGAAGCCGCCGCACTGATCGACGCGCGCCGGAACCTGGCTGACATCAGGCGCGGTGAGTTCGAAGGCCTCGCAACGAAGATGGCCTCCCCTGAGTGGGCGCCCGACTTCGGTCCCGCGCGGCCACACCCGACCGCTGGTGCGACGGTGATCGGCGCGCGCGCGCCGCTGATCGCCTTCAATGTCAACCTCGCGACCGACCGGCTGGACATCGCGAAGGCAATCGCCGCCGCCGTACGTCAGAGCAGCGGCGGCCTCCCGTTCGTCAAGGCGCTCGGCCTGGCGCTCGATCACCGCGGGATCGTTCAGGTGTCGATGAACCTGACGAACTACGAAGAAACACCAATCCTTCGGGTATTCGAGGCTGTCCGAAGTGAGGCCGATCGGAGGGGCGCCGCCGTGCTCGAGAGCGAAATCGTCGGACTCGTGCCGGAAGCTGCCCTGCCCGCCGCGCCCGAGCAGTCGCTCCGGCTCGCCGGGTTCTCTTCCAGTCAGGTATTGGAGCAGCGGCTCAAAGTGAAGAGCTGAAGTGTAGGGGACACGCTACTTCTCACCCGTCTCGCCTCTTGGCGCGATGCCGAAGGACCGCATCTTCCGGTACAGGTTGCTGCGCTCCACGCCGAGAACCTCGGCGGTTCGCGAGATGTTGCCCTGCTGCGCCGCCAGGGCACGCAGGATGTACTGCCGCTCGAAGTCGTCGCGTGCGTCATGCAGCGGCATGACGGGTTCCGCAGGCGCGTCAGCGGGCGCCATCGGTGCGATGCCCTGGTCGAGAAACAGGAGGTCGCGCGCCGTCACGCGATCACCGGGCACCATGATCATCAGGCGCTCGATCACGTTGCGCAGCTCCCGCACGTTGCCAGGCCACTTGTAGCCCTGCAGCACGTCGACCGCGCCGGCATCGAACTGCTTGGCGCGCCGGCCGTACTCCCTCGCCAGCATGGCCACGAAGTGATCGGCGAGCAGCGGAATGTCGTCGCGCCGTTCACGCAGCGGCGGCACCGAGATCGGGACCACGTTCAGCCGAAAATAGAGATCCTCGCGGAACCGGCCGGCCCGGATCTCTGTCTGCAGGTCCTTATTGGTCGCCGCCAGCACCCGCGCGTCTACGCGAATGTGCGCGGTGCCGCCAACCGCCTCCATTACCTGCTCCTGCAGGACGCGCAGCACCTTGGCCTGCGTCTTCAGGCTCATGTCGCCGATCTCGTCCAGGAAGATCGTGCCGCCGTGCGCCAGCTCGAATTTGCCGCGGCGGTCGGCGACGGCTCCGGTGAAGGCGCCGCGCACGTGTCCGAACAGTTCGCTCTCGATGAGCTCCTCGGGTATCGCCGCGCAGTTCACTTCGACGAATGGCCCGGCTCGCCGCAGGCTCAGCCCGTGCACGTTGCGCGCCACGAGCTCTTTGCCGGTGCCGTTTTCGCCGAAGATGAGGACGCGGCCGTTGGTGGGCGCGGCCATTGCCACCTGTTCGCGCAGCCGCATCATGCCCGCGCTCTCACCCACCATCGTGTGCCGCGCGTCCACGCGGGCGCGCAGCGCGCTGTTCTCGGCCTCCAGATGCCGCTGACGCAGTGCGTTGCGCACGGCGAGCACCGTCTTCTCCAGCGACAGCGGTTTCTCGACGAAGTCGAACGCGCCCATCTTGATGGCGCGAACGGCGGACTCGACGTTGCCATGCCCCGAGATGATCACGACCTGTGAGTCCACCTGACGCTCGCGCATGCGCGCCAGCGTGGCGAGCCCATCGATCCCGGGCAGCCAGATATCGAGCACGACCACGTCGAATGCACGGCGGCCGAGGCGCTCGAGACAGGCTTCCCCGCTGTCGACAGCGTCGACGTTGTAGCCTTCGTCGCGCAGCACGCCCCCCAGCGCACTGCGCACGCCCGGCTCGTCGTCAACAATGAGAATCGAGGGCATCCGTGACGATTCTACAGTTCACGCTTCCGGGTGCTCACTTCCCAGTTCGTGTTCGAGTTCACAAGCACGGCAGCCCCGAACTTCGAACCGAACGTGAACACGAACCGAGAACGTCGAACATGGAAGTGTGAACAGTTAGCAGGGCAGCTCGATCGCGAAGCGCGTCCCGCGCGGCAGGTTATCGCTGACGTCGATGCTGCCGCCGTGCTCGGCGACGATGCGGCGCACGATCGCCAGGCCGAGACCGCTTCCCCGCTGCTTCGTGGAGTAGTACGGCAGGAACAGCTTGTCGCGCTCGGCCGCGGGAATGCCGGGGCCATCGTCGGCCACGACGATGCGGACCAGGCTGTTACCGGCGTCGTGCTGCGTCTCGATGTCGATCGCGCCGCGCCGATCGACCGCCTCGATCGCGTTGTCCACGATGTTGATGATGACGCGGCGGATCTGCTCCGGGTCCGCGGAGACCCTCGGTAGCGAGTTCGCGAAGTGCGTCCGAATCTCGACATCGCTGAACAAGCCGCGATACAGCGCCAGCGCGTCGTCAAGCAATCCGTGAAGGTCGGTCGGCGTCGCGCGGGGCGCGGGCATCCGCGCGAACTGGGAGAACTCGTCCACGAGCCCCTTCAGCGACTCCACTTCCGTCACGATCGTCGAGGCGCACTCGTCGACCAGCGCCCGGGTCGCCTCTGGCGCTCCGGCAAAATGCCGCTGAAGGCGCTCCGCCGACAGCTGAATCGGTGTCAGGGGATTCTTGATCTCGTGCGCGAGCCGCCGCGCCACCTCGCGCCACGCCGCCACTTTCTGCGCGCGAATCAGCGGCGAGACGTCGTCGAACACGATGACCACGCCGTCGGCGCGCCCCTCGGCCCGGCGCAGGGGCGTCACCATCACCAGCAGGTGCAGCTCCCGACCGTCGCGTGAGATTGACACCTCTTTCGGCATCGAGTCGTCGCGTCGCTGGTCGCGCTCTCCGATGAGACGCGCCAGCGGCTCGAGTTCCGGCGATCCGAAGACCGCCGACGCCCGCAATCCATCGACACGCGAGTCGATGCCGAGCAGGCGCGTCGCTGCCGAGTTCCAGGTGCGAATGCGGCCGTCGTTGTCGATCGAGATGACGCCGGTGGCAATGCGATCGAGAACCGTCTCGACGTACTGGCGGCGCCCTTCGACCTCCTCGTGCCGCCGCTCGAGATCCTCCGCCGAGCGCTCGAGCCGTTTCCGGCTCGTTGCGAGATCGCCCGCCATGCGATTGAACGCGTCGATGAGCGAAGCGAACTCGTCGCCAACCTTGGTGTCTACGCGATGGTCGAGGTGACCCGCGCCGATCTCGTCGGCAGCGGTCGCGAGCATCTGAACGGGACGGGTAATCCGTTTTGCCAGGTACAGGCCCATCCAGGTGGCCGCCACCAGGATCATCAGCGTGAGCATCCAGAAGAACGACAGGTAGACGCTGGCAAGCGCGGGCTTCTGGACTTCGAGCTGACGATAGTCCTCGTAGGCGCTGGTGAGGCTTCTCGAGCGGGATGCGAACTCCCCGGTCAGGAAGTCGCTGGCGATCAGCACGCCGCGAAGGGGCCCGTCGCCCGATCGAATCGGCATCGCCGTGCGCACCAGGTCGCCTCCGTCAGGAACCCGAAGCTGCTCGACGCCTTCCGCCGATCGCCCTGTCCGGACGACTTCGAGTGCAAGCCGTTCCGCTTCGCCTCTGGCGTAACCCTTCGGGATAACCGGCGCCGCCACTTCCACGACAGTCGACGGGCTCAGGCCGGTGTTCCCGGTGACGACGTACACCTCGACGAGATCGATGCGCTCCTGCGCCACGTCGGGTGCGACCAGATCCCGTGCTGCGGCCGCGTCCCCGGTCAGGTCCACGTTGCCGAGGCGCCGCGCCAGGCGCTGCGCCACCGACGACACGACGCGCTGGCGCTCACGGTAGTAGTCGCTCGCGATATCGCGCGCCGAGGACACCATGTTGGCCATGGGCGTGTTGAAGAACTTGTCGATGTTGTTGCGAATGAGCTCGCTGCCGACGATGAGCACCAGCAGCGCCGGAATCAGCGTCATGCCCAGCAGGGCGATGACCAGGCGGGTTCGGAAGCGGGCAAACGGAATCGCGCGGCGCTGCTCGACAACCAGCTTGATGATGTTCCGCGCGAGCACGAAGAGCAGCGCAAGGAGAATCGTGAGGTTGGTGGCGGACAGCGCGTAGAGGACGACCTCGGCCAGGACATCCGGCGCGAACGCCGACGATCGGGTCGCGAGCGCCAGCAGCGCGGCCAGCACCGCAATCAGCGCGCCGATCCCGGCCAGGATCAGCTTTGTGTTGTCGAGAAACGGCTTGCGTCCAGCCACGCGACCGTCCTAGTCCTTGGCGCTGAGGAGATCCTTGAGCTCGCTCATGAACTCGCCGACGTCGCGGAATGAGCGATAAACCGACGCGAAGCGCACATAGGCAACTTTGTCGAGGCGCTTCAACTCTTCCATGACGATCGCGCCGACTTCCTCCGTGCCCATTTCCTTCTCGGGCCGGTCCTGCAGGCGAGCTTCAATCTTGTCCGCTACCGACTCGATGGCGGCAATGCTCACGGGACGCTTCTCGCAAGCTTTGAGGAGGCCAGCAACGAGCTTCTGCCGCTCGAAGCGCTCGCGGGTCCCGTCCTTCTTAATCACCATGTACGGGATCTCGTCGATCCGTTCGTAGCTGGTGAAGCGGCGCCCGCAGTCGAGGCACTCGCGGCGCCGGCGAATCACTTCGCCTTCCTTGCTCTCCCGCGAATCGACGACCTTATCGCCGAGATGAGCGCAAAACGGACACTTCATCGGACTGGCTCGCCTTTTCCTGCTCGCGCGCGGTTCCCGCCATCGCTTTCAGACTGCCCAGACTGAGACCATCCTGCGCCATGAAGATCACGCCGAGCAGCAGTACCGGCATGAACGAAATGGCATGGACGACAATGGCGGCGGCCACCGCCAGATCGTTCGGCGCACCGAAAAAGGATGTGACGCCGAACCGGTACAGCTCATGGTAGCTGCCGACGCCGCCCGGCGTGGGCACGGCAACGCCCACCACCAGAAACAGTTGCAGCAGAAACGTTCCGGTAAAGGGGAGCTCGATGTCAAAAGCGCGGGTCACGGCCCATGTTTCCGCCGCTATGACCACCCAGAGCGGAAACGACCAGGCCAGCGCGAACAGGAAGGCACGCGGCTCGCGGGCCACGGCGAACCCAGAGCTGAAGGCACGGGCCAGTCCACCCAGCCGGAGCGCCACTCGCCTCGGCAGCACCCGATCGGTGGAGTGCACGAGGGTCTCGATCCGCTCGGGATGCGAGGCCAGCACCCACATGATGACAAGCAGCACCAGCGCCGCGGCGCCACCGACAGCCGCCGAAATCTGGGTCATCGCCAGCAGGCGCGGCTGCCAGCCGGACGTGTCGGCAAATCCCCATACGTACAGGGCCATGAGTGCCAGCACGGCGACGAGATCGAGCACGCGCTCCATCACGATCGTGGCGAATGTAGATGTGAACAGCAGCCCTTCCTGCCGGGCAACCAGATATGGGCGGAGGAGGTCGCCTACTCTGGCTGGCAGGATCGAGAGGGCCGCAAAGCCGATGACGCCGGCGCGAAAGACGATGCGGAATCTGGTCGGCCCAATCGGGCCGAGCAGCTGCTGCCAGCGAAAGGTCCGGATCCACAACGTGGCAAGCACGAACACAAGCGCCAGGACCAGCAGACCTACATCCGCGCTGCGCACGTGAGTCCAGACGTCGCCGAGGTTGGCACCGCGGAGGAACCATCCCAACAGGGCAATCGCCAGAAGCGACACTGAGGCCGTACGAATTCGAGCAGTCAATATGGGTTCCGGGAAGCTCACACAATATATCAGGCTGATCACAGGCGACGCCCGTTCCTCTTGCGTACGGTTGCGACGTGCGAGGCGTCTCGCTAAGATGCCCGCTTCCCAGGAAGACATTGCCTCTCGCTCCTCCCCTTCTCGAAACACGCCTGACCGGTCTTGCCCCGCATCGCCAGGGCAAGGTGCGCGACATCTTCGATCTCGGCGATTCGCTGCTGATGGTCGCAACCGATCGGATTTCAGCGTTCGACTACGTTCTTGGCTCGGGTATTCCTGACAAGGGGAAGGTTCTCACCCAGCTTTCCGCGTTCTGGTTCGAGAGAACGGCGCAAATCGTTCCCAATCACCTGCTGACCACCGATGTCCAGCAGTATCCGGCGTCCATGCGCCCCCACGCCGAGATGCTGGCCGGGCGGTCGATGCTCGTGAAAAAGACGAATCCCGTGCCGATCGAGTGTGTGGCGCGCGGGTATCTCGCAGGGTCCGGGTGGAAGGAGTACCAAGCTGGCGGGGCGGTCTGCGGCATCACGCTGCCTGCCGGTCTGCGGGAGTCCGATCGTCTGCCGGAGCCGATCTTTACGCCGGCGACGAAAGCCACCAGCGGCCACGACATCAACGTGAGCGAGTCCGAGGCGGCACACCTGGTCGGCGAATCGCTGGTCCAGCGGCTGCGTGCGCTGACGCTGGATCTCTACCGGTTTGGCGCCACATTCGCGGAATCTCGCGGCATCATCCTTGCCGACACGAAGTTCGAGTTCGGCCTCACCGACGCGAACGAGATCATCCTCATCGACGAAGTGCTGACGCCCGACTCGTCCCGGTACTGGCCGCAGGATCAGTACTCGCCCGGGGGGCCTCAGCCCAGCTTCGACAAGCAGTACGTGCGCGACTACCTCGAAGAGATCCGATGGAACAAGCGGCCGCCTGTACCGTCGCTGCCCGAGGACGTCGTGATGCGCACCCGTCAGAAATATATCGAGGCATATCAACGCTTGACCGGGAAGGAACTCGCGTGATGGCGCTCAAAGAGCAGCTCGAAGGCCTGATCGATGCGATGGTGTCGAAAGGAGTGCGCTACACGGATGCGCAGCGCGAGTTCGAGAAAAAGTTCATCTCCCACGTCCTCTCCCAGTCCGATGGGAATCTCGGCAGGGCGGCCGAGGTTTTGGGCATTCACCGCAACACCCTGACCCGGAAGATTTCCGAGTACCGCCTCCGCAAAAGCGCCTGATTCCTGGACGTTACCCAGCCCCTACCGTCAAAAGTGCTGGTTGACAGTCCTTTTTTGCGGTCATTAGAATTAGCAGTTGTGCCTGAGGAGTGCTAGCACTCTGTTGGGCACACGCGACAAGACGACCTGTCGCCAGCGTCGCGGCCAGTCGATTCCGGCGTAGGGCCGCGCCCATCACCTCACAAGTTCGGAGCCGAGGAGACATGAAAGTCAGACCGCTACACGACCGCATCATCGTTCAGCGCCTCGAGGAAGGCGAACAGAAGATCGGCGGGATCATCATCCCCGACACCGCCAAGGAGAAGCCGCAGCAGGGCAAAGTCGTCGCCGTCGGCAAGGGCAAGGTGAAGGAAGACAACACCCGCCAGCCGCTCGACGTGAAGGACGGCGACACGATCCTGTTCGGGAAGTACTCGGGCCAGGAAATCAAGATCGACGGCGAGGAATACCTCATCATGCGGGAGGACGAAGTCCTCGCCGTGCTCGACAGCAAATAAGCGGAGTCAAGGAACAATGGCAAAGCAAATCATTTACGGCGAGCAGTCCCGGCAGGCGATCCTGCGCGGGGTCAACCAGCTGGCCGACGCGGTGAAAGTCACTCTCGGCCCGAAGGGGCGCAACGTGGTCTTGGACCGGAAGTTCGGCTCCCCCACCATCACCAAGGACGGCGTGACCGTCGCCAAGGAGATCGACCTCAAGGACCCGCTCGAGAACATGGGCGCGCAGATGGTGCGCGAGGTGGCGAGCAAGACGTCCGACACGGCCGGTGACGGCACGACCACGGCCACCGTGCTGGCCCAGGCGATCTACCGTGAAGGCGCGAAGAACGTCGTCGCCGGCGCGAACCCGATGGAACTCAAGCGCGGCATCGAGAAGGCTGTCGAGGCGATCGTCGAGGAAGTCAAGAAGATGTCGCGTCCGGTCTCAGGCAACATGGTCGCCCAGGTCGGCACAATCTCGGCCAATAGCGACGCGCAGATCGGCAAGATCATCGCCGATGCGATGGACAAGGTCGGCAAGGACGGCGTCATCACCGTTGAAGAAGCCAAGACGCTGGAAACGTCGCTGGACGTCGTCGAGGGCATGCAGTTCGACCGCGGCTACCTCTCGGCGTATTTCGTGACCGATGCCGAGCGAATGGAAGTGGTCCTCGAGAACCCGGTCATCCTGATCCACGAGAAGAAGATCAGCTCGATGAAGGACCTGCTGCCGGTCCTCGAGCAGGTGGCGCGGCTCGGCCGTCCGCTGCTCATCATCGCGGAGGACATCGAGGGTGAAGCGCTGGCGACCCTGGTCGTCAACAAGCTGCGCGGCACGCTGCAGGTGGCCGCGGTGAAGGCGCCCGGATTCGGCGATCGCCGCAAGGCCATGCTGGAGGACATTGCGATCCTCACAGGCGGACGCGCCATCACCGAGGACCTGGGCATCAAGCTCGAGAGCATCAAGCTCGACGACCTCGGCAAAGCGAAGAAGATCACGATCGACAAGGACAACACGACGATCGTCGAGGGGGCGGGCACGACAGCGGCCATCGAAGGGCGCGTGAAGCAGATTCGCGCGCAGGTCGAGGACACCACCTCGGACTACGACCGCGAGAAGCTGCAGGAACGGCTCGCGAAGCTCGTCGGCGGCGTCGCCGTCATCAAGGTCGGTGCGGCCACCGAAACCGAGATGAAGGAGAAGAAGGCGCGCGTCGAGGACGCGATGCACGCGACCAAGGCGGCCGTCGAGGAAGGCATCGTGCCGGGCGGCGGCGTGGCGCTCGTTCGCGCGGGTAAGGCGCTCGAGAAGCTGAAGCTCGAAGGCGATCAGAAGGTCGGAGCCGAGATCATCAAGCGGGCGATCGAGGAGCCGATGCGGTGGATCGCGACCAACGCCGGCCAGGAAGGCTCGATCGTCGTCTCCAAGGTCAAGGAGCAGAAGAACGTCGACGAGGGCTTCAACGCTGCCACCGATACCTACGAGGACCTCGTGAAGGCGGGCGTCATTGATCCGGCGAAGGTCGTCCGCAGCGCGCTGCAGAACGCCTCGTCCATCGCCTCACTGCTGCTCACCACCGAAGCGCTGGTGTCCGAGATTCCCGAGGAGAAGAAGGAAGCCGCGGGCGGCCACTCACATGGCGGTCCGGGCGGAATGGGCGGGATGTACTAAAGTCGTTCGAATCGTTCGGGTCGTTCAAGGGCGGCGTCGCAGGACGCCGCCCTTTTTCGTTTTACAGAATCGCGAAGATGTCCACGACGACGCCGTGGTTGTAGATCACCGCGTGCCCCTCGAACACACCGCGGGAATAGCCTTCCGGCAGCGGCAGCAGCGCACGGTCAACGCTCGCCGGGAACGGTTCCATCTTCTTCTGCCAGCCCGGAGGCAGCTGCCCGCCGCGCGCTACTTTCTTCTGGAGCCCTGGAGGCAGGCTGCGGTACTGCGGCGCATAGTGCGCACGGATGACCTGAACCTCACGCGGCGACCATACGAGCTTCGCGCTGACGACGACATCGACGTCACTTGCACGTTTGTCGATCGACTTGGCAACTTTGAAATTCGGGTTACCGCGCCCCTGGCCCGCATGAACGGACACACTCCCTACGAACAGGCCGGTAATCACGAGACAAATCAACGCTTTCATAAATGCCCCTCCAAGGCAGTGTCCGCTTACCTCTGCAGGAGGGCTGCCGCCGGAAGTCGTTCGGATCGTTCGACATACCCGTGTCGTTCGAGTCGTTCTCCTGCACACCATCGCACACGGCAATGAACTGCGAACGATCCGAACGACTCGAACGATCCGAACGATTTAATGGAGCGCGAACGTCACGGTGACGCTCATGATCACTTGGACGGGCACTCCGTTCAGCAACGTCGGCGTGAAGCGCCACTGACGCACCGCATCGACGGCTGACGCATCGAGCAGCGGCAGCGACTTCAGGACCTTCACCTCACGCACGGATCCGTCCTCGGCGATCAACGCCTCCAGGATCACCATGCCCTCGACTCGTGCGGACTGCGCTATCGCCGGGTATGTGGGCGCGACGTGGTGGATCTTCTGCGGCGCGCGAACGATTCCACCGACTTTAAGTGGCTGCGCCGGTGGCGGTGGCGTCACGACTCGTCGCGCCGGCGGCGGTGGCGGACCGAAGGGATCGCCATCGGGAACGCCTGGCCCGACAATCAGGACCGCTCGGTCCGGGGGAACGACATCCGAAATGTCAGTCGGCAGCTCCGGCGCGATCGCAGTCGGCGCTTCAATCGGCACGATACTCGGACTGACAGCCGAAGCCGCGGCCTGTTGCCGAGGCGCTGGGGGAGGCTGCACCTCCGGCACTTCCGCGGCAGCCATCATGAACGACGTCGATCGGGGGGGATCCGGGAGCTCGGTCGCGGCAAAGAGACGCACGACCATCGCCGCACAGAGCACGATGGCGTGTACAAGGAACGACAGGACAAACGTTCTGGTCCGCATAGCCCTCTCCTTCTCATGAAGGTGTCAGGGCTCGCCGGCGGGCCGTTATGTAACGTTCGACACCGGGTACGTGTGTGTGTTCCGTTGATTCTGCCGCCGACGGCTCAGCGCTTGAGTTCCGTGCTGGTCGTCTGCACGGGACCCATGCCGATGATCTGCACGATCACCTCTTCGTCTTTCGCGCCGTCGTAGTGATGGAAGCCGGCCGGATGCAGCATGAAGCCGCCCGTCTTGACCGGGGTGGTCTTGGCCGGTTCGAAGACGTCGCCTTCACCGGTGTACCAGGTCCCCTTGATGACCGTGACCAGCCGATCCTTGTCGTGGACATGCGGCCGGCTCATCTCGCCAGGCGTGAACTTCCGCCGAATGGCGTAGAGTCCGGGTTTCGCCGGATCGCCGAACACGATGACCTGAACGTCCTTCCCGAATGCGGCCTCCGCGGCTTCGGGCTGGAGACGGAGGCGTGAGGCGTCAACCAGCGCCGGCGCCGGTTGCTGCGCGCCGCCGATCGAAGCCGTAAGCATGAGCGCCGCGACGAAGACGAACAACCTGGTATTCATCGTTCCTCCTATCGGGCGTGTTTCCGGCGCACGACTCGGCTATCGAATCGGTTGCGGCACCGGCTGTGGCTCTTCGACGACCAGCTCCTCGAGTGGACGCCCGCGCGTCTCGAGGCCACGCGCCGCAACGGCGATCGCCGCGACCGCCAGCGGAATCGACACCAGCAGCGCGGGCCGCATCATGCCGGTCGAGACGCTGATCACACCGGTCACTGTGCCGATGGCGCCGAGCAGACCGCCCAGCTTGCTGCTTCCTGCCGAGAGACCGCTGCCCGTCCCGCGCAGCCGCGTCGGAAACACTTCGGCGGTGTACGGCGACAGCATCGCGATGACTCCGCCGGTCGCCGCATACAGCAGCGCGAGCATTCCGACGATCACCGCGCGGTTGCTCGCGGCCGACGGCGCGATCCACGCGAGTCCCAGCGCGCACACGATGGACGCCAGCGCAAACACGATCATGCTTCGCCGGCTGCTCCACATGCCGTAGGCGTAGGCGACAAGCACGGTTCCCGGGATCGCCACGATCGCAGAGAGGAACAGCAGATACGACGACGTCGCAGCGCTGAAGCCGGCGCCGCGCAGAAAGGTCGGCAGGAACGAGATGAATCCCCAGTTCACAATCCCCCACGCCAGCCCGTAGGCGAGCACCACCAGCGTCTGGGAGCGGAATGGTCTGCGGAACAGCGCCAGCACCTCGTTCCAGTGGAGCGGCTGCCTTCGCGTCTTCGGCTCACTCACCGCTGGCGGGCCCAGCTCGATGACGACGCCGTAGCGCGCCATGACAGCGCGCGCCTCGTCGACGCGGCCCCGATCCAGCAGGTAGCGCGGCGACTCAGGAATCCACCGGTTCAGGATCAACATCAGGATTCCCGTTGGCAGGTTCATGAGCCACAGGGCACGCCAGGACCAGGAAGGCTCGAGGAGCGCCGCAAAGCCGGCAGCCGCAAGCGTCCCTCCGACCGTGCCCATTCCGCCGTGCAGCACCACCAGCCAGCCACGGGACTTCGCCGGCACGGACTCCGCCATCAGCGCATAGACGATCGGCAGCATGCCGCCCGCGGCGAGGCCCATCAGGAAGCACATCAGGAGGTTCGCGGCAAACGACGGCATCGCTCCGCAGATGGCCGTGCCGATGAACATCAGCGACGCGAGCAGGATCGCGGCTCGCCGGCCAAGACGATCCGCCATGATGCCCCACAGCACTGACCCCAGCGTGGTCCCTGTGAGCGCACAGATCAGCAGCCACGCGGTGCGCGCGCTCGTAATTCCATATTCCGACGACATACCCGGGATGACGAATCCGAGCGTCGCAGGCTTCATGACGTCGATGACCAGCGCCACGCCGAGCACGAACAGCAGGCCCCAGTGCGCCCCCGTCAGCGTGGCGTCGTCTATCGCGCGCAGCTGATAGGTCATCGTCCGGTGCGTGGCGGCCGACGCAGGCGGCAGCAGCCCCCAGGTCGCAAGCACCATTCCAGCCGCCACCAGGAACATCCCGGCGATCATCACGCGGCCCATCGGCATCCCCGCCATGTGGAAATGCATGTCGCCGGCGGCGATGTAATCCGGCAGATGGGCCAGGACGCCCAGCGTTACGAACGTGGCGCCGGTCCAGAAGGCGACGGGCCGATGGAAACTGATGCCTTGGGTCACGGGAAGTGATTATGACGGGGGTCGGTGCAAGAGGCGCAATAGTGGAAAGGTGTTAGGGTGCGAGGCGCGAGAGGTGCGGCTTAGAAATAGTCGGGCGCGTTGCCTCGCTTCCATTTGATGTTGCAACCGACGCTCCCCCTCTGATCCTGGGTAACCGAAGTCCCTGCCAGCACGGCATCGACGGCTGCGCGGATGTCTCGACCGGTGACAGGCATCGGAGGATTCGTCCGCGGCCTGCTGTCGTCAAATCGCCCGCGATAGACCAACGTCCGGTCCCGGTCGAACAGGTAGAGGTCCGGAGTGCACGCGGCGCGAAACTGCTTCGCGACGCCCTGGGTCTCGTCGAAGAGATACGGGAACACGTATCCGGCAATCCTGGCCTCGTCGCGCATCCCGTCCGGACCGTCCTCGGGAAAGGCCTCCACATCATTGGAGTTGATGGCAACTATCGCCAGTCCCCGCGCCTGATACTCCCGCGCGAACTGCGCGAAGCCGTGCCGGATGTGCGTGACGAACGGGCAGTGTCCGCAGATAAACGCGACCAGCAGGGCTGGCGCATCCGCAAAGTCGTCGCTCGAGACGACGCGTCCGTCAAAATCCGGCAGCGCAAACGATGGCAACCGCGTTCCGAGCGGAAGCATCGTCGAGGGCGTCAGTACCAAGTTCTAGCGGAGGTTGAAGTCGAGCTCGATCTGTATGCGGACAGCGACCGGCTCGCCCTGTTTCGTGCCTGGACGGAAGCGCCACTGCGCGGCGGTCTTCTTGGCTTCCTCGTCGAGGCCGAAGCTCTGATCGAGCGACCGCGTGATCCGGATGTCGGACACCGAGCCATCCGCCAACACGACGGCGGACATGACAACGGTCCCCTGCACCTTTGCGCGCATCGCGTCCGCCGTGTACTTCGGCTGAGGCTTGAAGATCGGGACGGGTGATGTCACGCCGTTGCCGATGTTGTAGATGCCGCCGCCGGTCCCGCCGCCGCTGCCTGGACCAAGTCCTGAGCCCTGACCCGGGCCTACGCCGGATCCCGTTCCGCTCCCTCGCGAGTTCGTATTCGCTACTCCTGTGATGGCGCCCACCGACGTGTCCGGCCTGGCGCCAAGGTCCACGAGAGGAACGTTCAGCAGTTGGTCGGGCAGTACATCCGGAACCTTCTCCGGCTCGGGAATTGGCACCGGTTCAGGCGGTTTCTGCGCCGGGACGTTGATCTTGTCCTGCGCCTTCACCTCCGCCTGCTTCGGGGGGTCGGGGCTCTTGTTGCCGCCACCGCCGCCGCCACCGGGGCCCGGCTCGACCAGGTACACGATGTCTTCGAGACGGTTGGGCAGAATCGATTCGTAAACCTTCTCCGGCAGCATCCTGACTACGAGGATCAGGAGAGCGATCGCTGCCACGTGCACCACGGTGCCCCCCAGCGCACGGGCCTTACTCGTTGGCTGGTCGGCAAACATCGCACGAATGTCCGCACCTTCCCCCTCGGGCCGGAGGGTGATGTGCGTCGTCGGTCGTGCCTGACTGTGCGCGTGTAAAGGGCTCATATTCGCGCTATGACTCGGGTTAATTCATTGTCCCCGAGCCGTTGCGGGGTGACAAGGTGCAAAAGAAATACCTCGCCCAGAATTGAGATCCGGGTCGCAGCGCATGTTGAATGCCAGATCACTGTTCACCATCACGGGCCACCGGCTCACCGCATCCCGTTGCCCCACTGTCTTTTCACCCAAGGGGGGCGGGATCCGCCGAACGCATGCCCCCTTAGACACCCGACCTCGGCCGGTGGACTGTCCGGGTTACTGGACCATTTGACGGAATCAGTCGCTCCAGGTTGCCTCGGCGATGGCGGCGGCGCGATTGCGGGAAAAGATGTCACGGGCGGGGACAACGGTTGCGGCATCGACATGAGCGCCAACCAGGATCGCGCCCTCCTCGATTCGCTGTTGCCAGCTGTCCGCTTCCCCGCGGTCGAGGCCGGCCTGCCGGAGCGCTCTGGCGATACCCCCAGCGACATGACCGGCCGCTTCTCCCAGCCCGGCGGCCAGGGGCCCATCCGCCACAATCGGACCGATGCCCGGAAGTACGAGCGCGATTGCGGCAAGAAGGTGGGCGCTGAGCTCTCCCAATTGGGACGCCCTTCGCGAATCCTCGATCTCGGATCCCGGCGACGCGCCCGAGGCTTCGGCGAGCGCGCCTTCCTCATCATGAGACCGCGCCACCACGGAGACTCGTTCCCTCGCAATGCCGAGAGAACGCAGACCTCGCGCAGCCGCTGCCGCAGACGACGGATCATCGAAGAGGGCGAGAACGAGAGGGTGCATATGGAGACTTTACTCCGTCATGTACCCGTCACGCGCCCTCACCCGCAGACCCGGACGCTTCGTTACGACTTTGATCGATCGCCATTCGCGTTCACCGCGCTCGATCGCCTTTGCCGGCGTATAGCCGAGCAGGTACTGGTATCGCAGCTCCCGCGCCACGGTCGCGAGCGTTTTTTCCAGCTCTCGTGCGTCTCGCAGCTGAAACGAACGTCCACCGGTCAAGACCGCGAGCTCTGACAGCAGAGCCGGCCGTGTCCGGCCCAGCGCAATCGGGTAGATCAGCGCATTGGACCGGCGCGCACGCTCGAGGACTTCTCCAGCTTTGTGCTCGCTATATCGATCGGCCCCGTCCGAGAAGACGACGACGGCCTGGCGGCCGGCTTCCGGCTCGAGGCGATCGAGCGTGACGATCAAGGCGTCGTGCAGGGCGGTGGTGCTCCATGCGTCGAGCGCAGTAATCGCACGTGACTGGGCCGGTCGATCAGCCGAGAGTGGCGCGATGATTTCCGCTTCGTTGCCGATGGCGACGACCATCGAACGGTCGCCAGGCTTCAGCTCACGGAGGAAGGCCTGCGACGCCTGTTTCGCGAGGCGCAGCGGCTCCCCCGCCATGCTGAAGCTGCGATCGACACCGAGCGCCACCGTCAGTGGGAACTCACCGGCGGCAAACGCGCTGACGGTCTGCACCGAGCCGTCTTCGAAGACGTCGAAATCGGATTGAGTCAGCCCGGTCACGAGCTCGCCCTTCGCGTCGGTCACGGTGGCATACACCTCGACGAGCTGGACGCTGGACGAGAACTGCGGCACCTGCTCCTGCGCCAGCGGCGCGGCCAGCGCGGAGGCGATGAGAATGGGCGCGAATGTCCGTTTCATATTCAGGCCTCAGGCCGGCGCGTTCAAAAGGCGTTCCCAGAACCGCATGGTACAATTACGGTTGCACTGGGGCTCCGGAGTTGCCGGCGTCCACACCAAGACACAGCACAACAGGTGATTTATGTTCGGCAAGCTTGGCATTCCAGAGCTGTTGATCATTCTCGTGATCGTGATTCTGATCTTCGGCGCCAACCGGCTGCCTGAGATTGGCCGCGGGATCGGGCGCGGGATCCGGAACTTCAAGGACGCGACCAAGGACGGCGGCGGTCCGGATAAAGCCTAGCGCTTTCCTTTTCTCGCCTTTCGTTCCCGCCGTCCAGGGCGCTGCGCCCGCTTCTTCTCCTCCCTTTTCGGCTTCGTCTTGCTCCGAATCGTGCCGCGCGGCCGCTCGTCGCGCCGCACCGCCTCCAGGATCTCGACTATGCCGAGATCGATCTGCCTGCGCTCCATATCCACACGGACGACCTGCACGTTGACCTTGTCGCCGAGCCGGTAGATCTTTTTCGTGTTCTCGCCGCGGAAGATGTGCTGCTGCTCGACAAAGCGGTAGTAGTCGTCGGCCATGCTCGAGACGTGCACCATGCCTTCGACGTAGTGCTCGATGAGCTCGACGAACAGGCCGAACGGAGCGACTCCGGTGATATAGCCCTCATATTCGTCGCCGACCTTGTCGGCCATGAACCGGACCTTCTTCCACTGGAGCAGCTCGCGCTCGGCCTCATCGGCCCGGCGTTCCATCTCTGACGAGTGCTTCGCGACTTCCGGCAGCTCGTCCTCGAGCTCCTCACCCCGCGCCGGCGTCAGCTTGCCCTGCCGCGCCATGCGCAACGTCCGGTGGACGATGAGATCCGGGTAGCGGCGTATCGGTGAGGTGAAGTGCGTGTAGTGCTCCGCCGCGAGCCCGAAGTGACCGAGGCTCGACGCGTCGTACCGTGCCTTCTGCATCGTCCGCAGCATGAGCGCCGCAATCGGCCGCTCCTCGGGCGTGCCGCGCATGCGATCGATCAGTCGCTGGAAGTCCCGCGGCTGCGGCGTCTTCCCGCCAGCAAGGCCGTATCCCATCGTTGTGATGAACTCCTCGAAATCCATCACTTTCTTGACGTCAGGGGGCTCGTGCACGCGGTGCAGCGACGGGACCGCGTGCTCCACCAGGTGCGACGCCACGGTCTCATTGGCCAGGAGCATGAACTCTTCGATCAACCGGTGCGCGACATTCCGCTCGCTCGGAACGATCGCCTCGATCTCGCCATACTCCGAGAGAATCACTTCCGTTTCGGGCAGGTCGAAATCGATTGAGCCGCGGCGGCGCCGGCGCTGATTCAGGATCTCGAAGAGCTCCCGCATCATGTCGAACATCGGGACCAGCGCCCGATAGCGTTCCGTCGTTTCAGGGTCGTGCTCGGTGAGAATCGCGTTGACGGCCGTATAGGTCATCCGCTCGTCGCTGTTGATGACCCCGTCGTGAATCTCGTAGCGCACCACGTTGCCCCGGCGGTCCACTTCCATGAGGCACGATTGCACGAGCCGATCGACATGAGGATTGAGACTGCAGAGCCCCGTGGCGAGCTCGGACGGGAACATGTGGACCGCCCGTTCGGTGAAATACACCGACGTGCCGCGGTCGTACGCCTCCTCGTCGAGGGCGCTCCCTTCTTTCACGTAGTGCGACACGTCGGCGATGTGCACCCCCAGCCAGTAATGGCCGTTGGGCAGGCGTTCGATCGTGATCGCGTCGTCGAAGTCGCGCGCGTGCTCGCCGTCAATCGTGACGGTGGTCACGGTCCGGAAATCGGTCCGGCCACGGATATCCCGCTCGTTCACGGCGGTCCCGATCCGGCGCGCCTCGTCGACCGACTCCGGTGAGTGCGCGTCAGGAATGCCGAACTTCCGGATGATGATCTGCGTGTCGACGCCCGGATCCTCGATGCGCCCCAGCACCTCGACAACCCGCCCGACCGGACCGCGCGTCGCGGTTGGCCAGCGCGTGATCTCGACGAGAACCATCTCGCCCGCTTCTGCCGAAGACGACTGGCCGGTCGGCACCTGGATGTCCGTCAGTACGCGGCGGTCGAACGGAACGACGTAGCCAAGCCCGGTGCGGTCCGACTCGAAGCGGCCGACAATGGTTTCGTTGCCACGCTCGAGAATCTGGACGATGCGGCCTTCCAGGCCCTTTGGCGTTTCACGCTCGACGCGGGCGACCACGCGATCGCCGTGCATCGCCTCGAGCAGGTTCCCCCCGGCGATATAGATGTCCTTCCGCTCCCCGGGAGACGCGTGCTCGGGCACGACGAAGCCGAACCCGCCCGGGTTCGTTGACAGCTTGCCGACGACCAGGTCCATCCGGTCGCGGACGCCGAAACGGTTTCCCCTGATCTGGACAAGCTCGCCGGCGGCGACGAGGGCTTTCAGCTGACGTTTGAAGGAAGATCGCTCGTCGCGGGGGATCTTGAGGATCTGGGCGAGCTCTCGAGCTGTGGCGGGGTGATGAACGCGGTCGCGGATGAGTTGGAGTAGCGCCGACATCAACCCGCGAGGATAACCTGCAAATCGCCGACGTTCGTTGCCGTCGGCCCTGTCTTGATCAAATCTCCCAACCTTTCAAAAAATTCATAGGTGTTGTTGTCGTTCAGAAATTCGTCCGGTGCGAGGCTCGCGGCGCGCGCGCGCTGCAGTGTGAGCGCGTCGACAATCGCGCCGGCCGCGTCAGTCGGCCCGTCGATTCCGTCGGTGCCGATGCTCGTCGCCGCGACATGCTCGCCAAGCAAGGCGAGCACGGACGCCATAGCCAGAGCGAACTCCTGATTCCGTCCTCCCTTGCCGCGGCCGCGTACCGTGACGGTCGTTTCGCCGGACGAGATCACGCAGACCGGCCGCGGGAGTGAACGGATCGCTGCGGCGACGCGCTCGACGTGCGCCACGGCGCTGGTCCGCGCTTCACCGGTGACCGGCTCCTGAACGACGTGCACGTGGTAGCCGAGCCTCCTCGCCACAGACTCAGCCCCGTCGATCGCGCCGCGCTGTGGACCGATCACGCGCGCCATCGAGCGTCGCAGTCGCGCATCACCGGTCGCCGGCGTTTCCGCCCACGCTCCGGCCACGCCCTGTCGCAGCCGCTCGACGACTGCCGCGGGATACGCCCCCTCTCCACCGTGTGCGCGCAGAATCTCGAGAGCCTGCGCGTACGTGCTCTCGTCGGCGACCGTCGGCCCGGACGCGATTACGGAGAGATCGTCACCGACGACGTCGGACACGGCGAGCGTGAGGACCTGACCGCGGGCGGCGGCGGCGAGCTGACCGCCCTTGATCGCTGAAAGGTGCTTGCGCACCGTGTTCAGCTGATAGATGTCCGCGCTCTGCGCCATCAGCATCCGCGCCGTCTGCTGCTTCTCGGCGAGGGCGATGCCCGCGGCGGGCAGCGTCATCAGCGCCGATCCTCCACCCGACAGCAGGACCACCAGCAGATCATCAGGTCCGGATGCGCTCGCGATCTCCAGCGCCCGCCGGGCCCCGGCGACACTTCCATCGTTCGGAAGCGGATGCCCACCGCTCTGCCACTCCGCATCTTCCGGCAGAAGCGCCGGCCGGTGCGGGCCGATGCCGAGCACACGCCGGAGCGGCACTGCGGTGGAGGACTCAAACGCGTTCAGCATGACGGCCGACGCCTTGCCGGCAGCAATCACGTCCACCGAGCGTGCGCGCTGCAGCGGATCGATCACGTCCGGGTCGTCGAGCGCACGACGTACCAAGCCTCCGGCGTCCACGCCGTCGATTGCGGCGCGCACGATTGCGGCGAGGTCCTCGCGGAGCCTGTGGTCGAGCTGTGTCAGATGAGTGTCAGTTGACGTGCCGGGGATCGGTCCAGGCCGAGAGCCCGGTCACGATGTCGAATTGCTTGAGGAGGCGGCCGACCACTTCGTCGGCGTTGCCTTCGGTGCAGAGCCGGTCGAGCTGTGCGATGACTTTCAGCAGCGCCTGCTCGACGTCGTTGATGGCGCGCTCGGAATAGAACTCACGCTGCTGCTCGAGGCACCGCTGGCGTTTCAGGAACTCTTCCCTGTAGAAACTGGAAACGGAATAGATGACGGGCTCGGCCGGCAGACGCGAATCGGTCAGGAAGCGTGTGAAGCGGTTCCGCGTCGCGGGCATATCCCTGATTCGATCCAGTCTAGCTACCGTACTGAGGACCTGTCAATTAGTGCAAACCGCTGGTCCAAAAGTGCCATCTCAGCCCGGCCCTATCCGGCGTGCCGGGCGGCCGCGAACCCGCCGGCGCCGCCAACGAGCATCCCGCCCGCGAGGAGAAATACCAGCAGACGGACTGGCAGGAATTCAATCCCGTCCCCCCCGAGCATGGCGCGGATGCTGGTCCCCCACCATTCCCCCACGAGCGCAAAACCCATCCACAGCAGCATCAGGGCGACGAGCGCGCCGATCCCACCCTGGAGGAATCCTTCGGCGACAAACGGCCCGCGGATGAACGCCAGCGGCGCCCCGACGAGCTCCATGATCTCTATCTCATTGCGGCGCGCGTGGAGATTCAGGCGTACGACCGTCGCCACGGTGACCACCGCCGCGAGCGCCATCAACGCCGCCAAGGCCAGACCCGCCGCGCGCACCGTCTGCAGCGTCGCGGCAACGCGGCCCAACCACTCGCGGTCGTAGCCCACATCCGCGACTCCCGCGGCAGACGCGAGCCGGCGGACCAGGCCGGCCGCCCGGCCGTCGGCTTCAGCCTCCGGTTTCAGGCGCACCTCGACCGACGCTGGAAACGGGTTGTCGTCGAAGCTTGCCGCCAGCGTCGCCAGCTCGGCGAACTCGCGCCGGAAGTGCGCAAGCGCGTCAGCCTTGGAGACATACTCGCGAGACAGGCCGACACCGCTCTGATCGATCATCGTTTCGATCGCGCCCCGTTCCTCCGATGTGGCATCGTCCCGCAAATACACCGAGAACTCCGCGGCCGATGACCAGCGGGCCAGCAGGCGCTCGCCGTTCCACGTGAGCAACAGGAGCGTGCCGAGGACGATCATGGCCAGAGTGATCGCGAGAACCGCGAACGCTCCCGATCCGCCGCTTTGCCGGATGCCCGACCACCCGAGTCGAAACGAGTAGCCGAGCGCCCTCATGCGACTTCCACCACCTTGCCTTGATCGAGCGTGACCGTCCGCCGGCCAACGAGTCGAATCAGCTCGCGGTCATGCGTCGCCACGACAACGGTCGTGCCGGCGGCGTTCACCTCGCGCAGGAGGTTCATGATTTCCAGCGAGAGGTCCGGATCCAGGTTTCCTGTCGGCTCGTCGGCGAGCACCATCGACGGGTTGTTGACGAGTGCTCGCGCGATGGCAATGCGCTGCTGCTCCCCGCCCGACAAGGTGGCCGGATAGGCGTTCATGCGATGCTGCAAGCCCACCCATTTCAGCACCTGAAACGCGCGGCGGCGCTGCTGGGGCGCCGGCACACCGATCACCTCAGCGACGAACGACACGTTCTCGAGCAACGTCCGCGAGTGAATCAGCTTGAAGTCCTGGAAGATGAAACCGATGTTGCGCCGGTACTCCTGAACTTCCCGCCGTCGCAGGGTCGCCAGGTTCTGGCCATTGACAATGAGCTCGCCCGAGGTGGGACGCTCCTGCATCAGCAGCAGGCGCAGGAACGTGGACTTGCCCGCACCGCTGGGGCCGGTCAGGAAGACGAACTCGCCCTTCTTCACCGAGAGCGAGAGATCGTGGAGCGCGTACAGACCACGGCTGTACATCTTCGAGAGATGGTGCGCCTCGATCACCCGACCTCTGCACCCATGGCCGCTGACCTATTCACTTGATTCGGAGGAATGGATTATAGCGATCTCGCTGGCTCGTTGGATAGCTAACTATCTAACTGCTTCTTCAGCAGCTCACTCGCAAGCTTCGGGTGTGCCTTGCCCTTGCTTCCTTTCATGACCTGCCCGACGAGGAAGCCGAAGGTCTGCGTCTTCCCCGCCCGGTACTGCGCGACGGCATCGGCGTTGGCAGCGATCACGCCCCGGATGATCTCCAGCAGTGCGGACTCGTCTCCGATCTGCGACAGGCCTTCTGCTGCCACGATCTCGTCGGCCGTGCGGCCGGAGTCGTACATCTTCGCGAAGACGTCCTTGGCGACGGAACTGCTGATCGTTCCCCGATCGATGAGCCGTATGAGCCCGGCCAGCCGGTCCGCCTGCAGCGGCTGCACGGCGACGTCCTGGCCACGCTCTTTGAGGGTGCGGAGCAGCTCTCCCATCACCCAGTTGCTGGCCGCCTTGGCGTTGCCCGCGGCGGCCGCCACGGCCTCGTAGTAGTCGGCGAGCGCCGCTTCCCCTGTCAGGACGCCGGCGTCGTACTCGGGAATCGCGTACTGCGTGACGAAGCGTTTTCGCCGGGCATCCGGCAGTTCGGGCATCGTCGCCCGGACACGGGCGATGCGCGTCTCGTCGACGACGAGCGGTGGCAGATCGGGTTCAGGGAAATAGCGGTAGTCGTGCGCTTCTTCCTTGCTGCGCATCGAATGGGTGCGGCCCTCGGCAGAATCCCACAACCGGGTTTCCTGAACCACCTTCCCGCCGCTCTCGAGCAGATCGATCTGACGCTCGATCTCGTAGTCGATGGCCTTCCCGACGTAGCGGAAGGAGTTGACGTTCTTCACCTCGGCCTTGGTGCCCAGCTTTGATTCACCGCGCCGGCGAACCGAGACATTGGCGTCGCAGCGCAGGCTCCCCTCTTCCATGTTGCCGTCGTTGACACCGATCCAGACGATGATGTCGCGCAGGCGCGAGAAGAACTCCGATGCTTCGGCCGCAGATCGCATGTCCGGCTCGGAGACGATCTCGATCAGCGGAACGCCGCTGCGGTTGTAGTCGACGTACGTCCGCCGATCCGAATCCGGAAATCCTTCGTGGAGCGATTTCCCGGCGTCCTCCTCCATGTGGATACGCGTGAGCCCGACCCACCTCGTCGCCCCGTCAACGGCGATCTCGAGGCCGCCGCCGAGCGCAAGCGGCCGCTCATACTGGGAGATCTGATAGCCCTTCGGGAGATCCGGGTAGAAGTAGTTCTTGCGCGCGAAGATCGACTGCGGCTGGACCGAGCAGCCAAGTGCGAGCGCCGCCTTGATGGCGTAATCCACCGCCAGCCCGTTGAGCACCGGCAGTGCGCCGGGGAGGCCGAGGCAGACTGGACAGACCTGAGAATTCGGTGCAGCACCGAAGGCGGTGCTGCACCCACAGAAGATCTTTGTACGTGTTTGAAGCTGCGCGTGAATCTCGAGCCCAATAACGGGCTCGTAGCGATCGTTCACGCCTTCGGGCCGGCCTCTTTCACTGCGGCCGCCACGTCCTGCTCGAACTTCTTGAAGTTCTCGATGAACTCGCCGGCGAGCTTCTTCGCCTGCTCGTCATACTTGCCGGCGTCCGGCCATGTGCTGCGCGGGTCGAGCACCTCGTTTGGAACTCCGGGGCAGGTCACCGGCACGTCGACATTGAGAACCGGATGGCGCTTGTACTCGACGTTGTCGAGGAGGCCCGTCAGCGCCGCCGTGATCATTGCGCGCGTGTGCGCGATCTTCATCCGGCTGCCGACGCCGTACGGCCCGCCCGTCCAGCCGGTGTTGACCAGCCAGACGCGCGCATTGTGCCTGGCGATCTTCTCGCCCAGCATCCGCGCATAGACGTTCGGGTTCAGCGGCAGGAACGGCGCGCCGAAACAGGTGCTGAACGTCGCCTTCGGCTCGGTCACACCCTTTTCGGTTCCCGCAACGCGCGCCGTGTATCCCGACAGGAAGTGGTACATCGCGCCATCAGGCGTCAGCCGCGCGATTGGCGGGAGCACGCCGTAGGCGTCCGCCGTCAGCATCACCACGTTCGTCGGATGCCCGGCACGTCCGGAGAGCTCTGCGTTGTCGATGAAGTCGATGGGATAGGAGCCGCGGGTGTTCTCGGTGAGGGAGGCGTTGTCGAGATCCAGTGTGCGCTGGTCCGGATCGATGACGACGTTCTCGAGAATTGTGCCGAAGCGTTTTGTCGTCGCGTAGATCTGCGGCTCCGCGTCGGCCGACAGCTTGATTACCTTCGCGTAGCAACCGCCCTCGAAATTGAAAACGCCCGTGTCGCTCCATCCATGCTCGTCGTCGCCGATCAGGCGGCGGCGCGGATCGCTCGACAGCGTCGTCTTGCCGGTGCCGGAGAGTCCGAAGAAGAGCGCTGTGTCGCCGTCGTCCCCGACGTTGGCCGAGCAGTGCATCGGCATCACGCCCTGGAGCGGCAGCGTGTAGTTCAGGATCGTGAAGATCGACTTCTTGATTTCTCCCGCGTAGTGCGTCCCGCCAATCAGCACGAGCTTCCGCCCGAAGTGGACGAGGATGAACACCTCGGAGCGAGTGCCGTGGCGCGCCGGGTCGGCCTTGAACTTGGGGAAATCGATGACGGTGTATTCGGGGCGATGCGTGGCGCGCTTCACCGGATCGTTCTCCGGGAGAAACATGTTGCGCGCGAACAGGTTGTGCCACGCGAACTCGTTGACCACGCGAATCGGCAGGCGGTACTTCGGGTCGGTGCCGCCCCAGGCGTCGAGGACGAAGAGATCCTTGTCCTGCGCGTAAGCCATCATGTCGCGGTGGAGCGCGTCGAATCTGGCTTCCTCGATCGGCTTGTTCACCGCGCCCCAGTGGACGTGCTGATCGCTGCTCGGCTCCTTGACGACAAACTTGTCATTGGGCGACCGGCCCGTGTGCTGCCCGGTCCGGGCGACGAGCGGTCCCTCGGCGGCCAGTTGGGCTTCGCCGCGGCGCAGCGCCTCCTCGTAGAGGGCGGCCGGGCTCAGGTTCCAGTGAACGCTGCCCGAGCGAACAATTCCAAGCGCCTCGAGCCCGTGCGCCCGCTCAACCTGTATGGTCATCGTTTCTTGACTCCTGTGGGCCCGTACCACAAGCACGGCCCGCAGCGGCCGACCGAGCGCCGGACCGCAGTGTTTCTCCCTGAAGAAAAAGCCGATCGTACCGTATATTGTTGCTTCAGTAAACGTTCCGGGACGGCATCCCGTAATCCAGAATGAGAACGCAGGCGCGACGCGCAGCGACGGTCGGCACGGCCCCCGGGGGCACAGCCTCGGGAGGCAGGGCGACGCCCCACTCCCCCGCGCCGGCGGCGCGGGTCCGGTCGAAAGACTCGGAGACTGCGGCCCACGTGAAAGCCCTGGTCCTCGCCGGGGATCGCGAAGCGGCCCGGGAAAAATTCGCGGATCTGGTCGCCGCCCAGCAGCGCCGCGCCGTGCGGATCGCGTATCACTACCTGCGCGACGCGTACGACGCCGACGAAGCGGTCCAGGACGCGTTCGTCAAGGTGTTTACGCACATCACGATGTACCGGGAGGACCTGCCCTTCGAGGTCTGGTTCACCCGCATCCTGGTGAACGCGTGTCTGGATATCGGGAAGGCACGGGCCCGGCGTCTCCGCTGGGTCATGCCGATGGCCTCGCAGGGGGAGCAGGTCGTTCCCGATCCCGTTGCCCTGCAGCCGGGTCCGGAAGCGCGGTTGATGTCCAGTGAACGCGCGAAGCAGATTGCTGACGCGATCGAGCGGTTGCCCGATCGCCAGCGCGCGGTGTTCACGCTGTGCCACGTCGCCGAGCAGAGCACGGCCGACGTCAGTGCCGCTCTTGGCGTCAGCGAGGCGACGGTACGGGTACATCTCTTCCGCGCCATCCGCCGTCTGCGGACGCTGCTGGCACCACCGCCGTGCGAGGTCGCATGAACGATCGACACATCTCTGACGACAGGCTCATCGAGATCTGCCTGCCGCCGTCAACGGCCGCCGGGCGGACGGAAGACGAGCAGACGCACCTCGTGGCCTGCACACGCTGCGAGCTACGTCGCGTCGAGATCGTCGGCATCCTCTCCGAGCTCGACGCCGCGGCAACGCAGGAAGCTGGCGAGGCATTCCCCGAGGCGAAGCTGGAACGGCAGCAGGCGCGCATCCTGCAGCGGGTCGAGCAGGACGGACGGCCCGGCCGCCTCGTCACGTTCCCGATGCAACGCCCGGCGACGACGTTCCTGACTCCCTCGCGTCCGAGGATGCGATGGGCCGCGGGTGTCGCCGCCGCAGCATTCGCCGCGGGCCTGCTCACCGGGCAGTGGACGCACACCTTTACGGATACCAACGACGCGACGCTGATGCACGTCGTCGCGAACGACAGTGAGGACCTGACGGCGCGTCCAGTGCCGACCACCTTCTCCGATGAGGAGTTCCTCGGCCAGATCGAGGTCGCCGTATCGCGGAACGGGCCTGCCGCCCTGCGGACGCTCGATGCAATGACTCCCAGGGCCTGGGACGTCCGCTGAGTGCCGCCACTAATCTTCAAGAAGGGGCTCGACCTCAAGCATGAGGTCGCACCTGTCCTGGAAGGCAGCTACGGCAGCGGTCTCGTCGCGACAGTCAAGGAATCGCAGTACCAGTACCGATCGGGACGGCTGCTCGTGCACCTCGCCCGCGAGTTCGGCTTCTGCTACGGCGTCGATCGCGCGGTGGATTACGCGTACCAGGCCCGTCGCCGCTTCCCTGATCGGCAGGTCTTTCTCACCGGCGAAATCATCCACAACCCCCATGTGAACGCGCAGCTTCGCGACCAGGGGATCCGGTTTCTGAGCGATCCCGGCGAGTCGCTCGACGGCCTCACCGCGAACGACGTGGTGATCCTGCCGGCGTTCGGCACGACGGTGGAACTGCTGGAGGATCTGGTCGGCCGCGGCTGCACGCTGGTCGACACGACGTGCGGCTCGGTTCTCAACGTCTGGAAGAACGTGAAGCGGTACGCGGAGGACGGGTACACCGCGATCATTCACGGCAAGTACTGGCACGAGGAGACGCGCGCAACGGCCTCGCAGGCACTTCATGCCGGCGGTGGCGCGTACCTGGTCGTCCTGGATCACGCCGAGGCAGCAATCGTGTGCGACTACATCCGCCACGGTGGGAGCCCCAGTGCGCTCCTCCAGCGGTTCGAGCGCGCGGTCTCACCCGGCTTCGATCCCGAAACGCATCTTCAGCGCGTGGGCTGCGCCAACCAGACGACCATGCTCAGCTCCGAATCGCTGGAGATCGGCGAAATGTTCCGGGCGGCGATGCGCGACCGGCATGGCGACAGAGAGCTTCCGTCACGTTTCCGCGCCTTCGACACGATTTGCAGCGCAACCCAGGATCGGCAGGACGCGGTGATTACCCTGCTCGCCGAACAGCCGATCGACCTCGTAGTCGTCATCGGCGGCTACAACAGCAGTAATACCTGCAACCTGGCGCGAATATGCGCCGACCAGCGGCCGACCTACCACATTGCCGACGCCTCCGGCCTGCTGTCGGCCTCCGAGATCCGGCATAAGCCGGTGGGTGAAAAGCTGGAAGTCACGGCCCGGAACTGGCTGCCGGGCGGGCCGGTCGTCATCGGCCTCACCTCCGGCGCCTCGACCCCTGACAACATCGTCGAATCGGTCATCCGGCGCCTCGAGGCCCTGGCGAACGCCCCGGAGAATTGAGCCTCCCCGAACGGGGCCCGGACGCGTGCGCCCGGGGCTCATGCGTGTTACCGTATCTGCTTGCACCTAGAGCAGTAAACGTCACTTTCAATCAGGTCGTAGTTCCACCTGTAGTCATCATGAGATCGCTGAAGCCTTTCTCCTCAATCGTCGTCGTTGCGCTCGCCACACTCGCCTTCGCCGCCACACTCCGCGGCTTTTCTCCCGACCCCGAACAGGGAGGCAAGCCGGCTCCGCAGGTATTCACCTTCAAGTGGTGGCTGAACGAGCTATACAAGAGAGAGCTGGCGCTCACCGCTGAACAGTCGCGCAAGATCGAGGAGACTTTTCAGAAGGCGGTGCCCAGGCTGAAGGTGCTGAAGACCGCCCTCGATGAAGCAGAGTCGAAGTTCGACCGATTGGTCGAACGCGGCGAAGACGCGCTGGTCATGGATCAGCTCAACGCCCTTGAAGCGGCGCGCATGGAGTTGAGCAAGAGCCGCACGCTGATGCTCTATGACATGCAGAAGGCGCTCACACGCAGCCAGTGGGCGAAGTTCAAGGCGATGCACCAGCAGCTGCAGCAGCAGATGCAGCGTCCTCCAGCCCCGGCAGCTGCTGCGCCGTCGCCGACCACCGATCGCCCGAAATAGTGAAACCCCGTTTTGCGTCCGGGATGACCATGCACACGTGTTTCCGCCCTTTTGCCGCCCTGATCACGATCGGGGCGCTGACCAGTTCCGTCGCCTTCGCCCAAAGCACTTCCCAGAGCTCTGACGACAGCAAGCGTTTCGAGGAGATCGCGCGCACGGCGGCGCAGCAGTTCGCCGCCGCCCGCGCGGATGTTGAGCAGACGCGACCGACCGCCCCGCCGGTCCCGCCCGGTACGGTCGTGGAGGTCACGCTCGACTCTGCCACGCAGCGCGCGCTCGAGCGGAATCTCGACATCGCAGTCGAACGGCTGAATCCGCAGACGTTCGATTTCTCGCTGGCGGCGCTGGACGCGACGTACCGGCCCACGCTGACGTCGAACTTCAGCATGCGCAGCCAGACCAGCTTCGCGCGCAGCCAGACCGCCGGCGGCGACGTGCTCGTCACTGACACGCTGACCAACAATTACGGCATGACGCAGAACCTGAAGTGGGGCGGCGGCAGCTTCGCGGTCGCCTTCAACAACAACCGTCAGGCGCAGTCTGACGCGTTCGCCATCAGGAACCCTGCCCTCAACGCCAACCTCACTGCGTCGTTCGTGCAGCCGATCCTCCGGAATTTCCGCATTGATGGCACGCGCGCGCAGCTGCAGGTCACGCAGATCAACCAGCAGATTTCCGAAACCACGCTGCGCGCCACGATTACGCGGACGCTCTCCAACGTCCGCAACGCGTACTGGGATCTCGTGTACGCCATCCAGGCTGCCGACGTCGCTGACCGCTCGCTCGCGCTGGCGACTCGCCTCGTGCAGGACAACCAGGCGCGTGTCGAAGTCGGGACGCTCGCGCCGCTGGACGTGCTGAACGCACAGGCTGAAGAGGCGGTGCGCCGTCAGACGGTTGCGCAGGCGACCGCGTCGCGCCGGACAGCGGAGCTCGCATTGAAGCGGCTGATCGTGAACGGCACGGACGACCCGCTCTGGAACGCGCAGATCGAGCCGATCGACCGGCCGACCTATTCCTCGACTCCGATCGACGTGGCCGACGCCGTGCGCAAGGCGCTCGCGACGCGGACTGACCTCGAGACCGCGCGCCGCCAGATGACGACGAACGACATCTCAATCAGGAGCCTGTCGGATCAGCAGCTGCCGTCGCTCGATCTGACCGCGACCTACGGCCTGACCGGCATCGGCGGCCCGCAGTTCGTGCGGCAGGGCCTCGGCGGCACCATCACGGACATCATTCCCAGCGGCTTCTCAGATGCCCTCGGATTGATCAAGGATCGGCGCGCACCGACCTGGAATGTGGCCTTGAACCTGAGCTACCCCATCGGCTCGAGCCAGGCTGATGCGAACGTCGCCCGCGCGCGCCTCCAGCAGAGGCAGACCATTGCGCAATCGCGCGCGCTCGAGCTGCAGATTGCGACCGAAGTGACCAATGCCGCCCTGCAGGTGGAAGCCACCCGGGAGCGCCTACAGGCGTCCCAGGTTGCCCTGTCTCTCGCCGAGCGGCGGCTGGAGGCGGAAAACAGCCGATTCGACGTGGGCCTGTCCACCAACTTCTTCGTCGTGCAGGCGCAGCGGGACCTCCGGGACGCCCAGAATGCGGAGCTTCGCGCCCTGCTCGACTACCGGCGGGCACAGGTGGATTTCGAGCGCGTTCAGGAGATTCCGGCCGGCGGAGGCATCGGGATCACCTCCATCCAAGGCGGCGGCGGGCAGGCGCCACGGGCCAACGCGGGTGGCGGCGGCGGATTCGGCAACTGACCTGACGTTTTCACAATTTGTTAACGACAAGCCGGACGGAAATCGTAGATCGTTAGATACCCACATGAAACAGGTTGCAGGCAAGCTCGTCGGCATCGCGGTCATCGCTGCAGCGGGGCTTGGAATCGCCTATATCGGCGGCGTCTTCACCGAAGATTCCGCGCAGGGACAGGCGGCCCAGGGCGGGACGGCAGCGCCGGGCCGCGGTGGCCGAGGAGGCCAGGGCGGATTTCCCGGAGGTGGCGGCGGCAACTTCCGCGGCGGGGGCGGTGGCCGAAGCGGGCCGATGACCGTGGAGATCGGTACGGTCAAACGAGCCCGCATCAACCAGGAACTGACCGTCGTCGGCAATCTGATCGGCGAGACCACCGTATCTGTCGCACCGCGCGCGGCGGGACGGCTGGAGGAGGTCTACGTTCGCCTTGGCGACCGCGTCTCGCGCGGCCAGCGCGTCGCGAAGATTGAAGACTTCGAGCTCGTCGAGCAGATCAAACAACAGGAAGCCGGACAGGAAGTGTCCCAGGCCACCATCAGGCAGCGTGAAGCCGACCTCTCGCTCGCCAAGACGAACCTCGATCGCGCGAAGAGCCTGTTCGAGCGGCAGCTGGTTGCCAGGCAGCAGCTCGACGACAACGAATCGCGTTATCAGTCGGCGCAGGCGCAGCTCGATCTCGCCAAGGCACAGTCGCAGCAATCCAAGGCCCGCCTCGACGAGTTGAAGATCAATCTGGGCAACACCGTGATCACGTCACCGGTGACCGGCTTCATCTCGCGGCGTCTCGCGGACCCGGGCGCCTCCGTGGGCCAGAACGCTCCCGTCGTCGAGGTCGTGGATATCTCGCGCGTCCGGATGATTGCGAATGTCGTCGAAAAGGATCTCAAGCAGCTTCAGGCAGGTGACGGGACGCACGTCCAGGTGGATGCCTTCCCGGGCGAGACGTTCAGCGGCCGCATCGCGCGCGTCTCGCCGGTGCTCGATCCGCAGACACGCACGGCTCCCATCGAGGTCGAGATCCCGAACCCCACCAACCGCCTCAAGCCAGGCATGTACGCCCGAGTCGGCATCACGCTCGACACGCTGGAGGACGCGCTCGTGGTACCTGCCAGCGCGCTCGTGGATCTGGGCGGGCGGCGTGGTGTGTTCCAGCCGCTGGGCGAAGTGGCTGTCTTCCGGGCGGTGCAGGTCGGCACCGAGCAGCAGGACATCGTTGAATTACTCGGCGGCCTGGCTGAAGGCGCCGAGGTCATCACCACCGGGTCAGGCCAGCTGCGTGACGGTGATCGAATCGTGATCGCGGGCGGCCGGGGCGGGCGCGGTGGCCGCGGCCGGCGTGGTGAGGGAACCGGGCAGCCGGGGCCTGATTCCGCATCTGCTGCCCCGCGCGGAGGCGCAAACGCTGCCGCACCCGCCGGCGGCCGGGTCGGCGGCACGGCAACGACAGGCCAGACTCCCGCCACGAACAGCGGCCGACGAGCCGATGGTCAGTTCAGCGCGGAGGGTCGCCAGTCTGGCGGACGACGCAGTGAGCCCGGACAGCCCGGGGCGGGACAGGCACAGAACAGCGGCAACGGCGCAACGCCAGCCGGCACCCAGCCGTGACGACACACGCCAGTTCGTAGATTCGTCAATTCGCGACGACGAGACACTTATGAGCATCCCTCGCTTAGCAATTCACCGGCCCGTCACGATGTTCATGCTGAGCGCGGTCATAACGCTGCTCGGCTTCATCTCGCTGACGCGACTTCCGGTCGATCTGATGCCGGAGTTCCAGCAGCCCACGCTGAACATCCGCACCAGCTATGCCGGAGTCGGCCCGCTCGAGATGGAGGAGCTCATCACCCGGCCGATCGAGCAGGCGGTCGGCGCCGTCCCCGGCCTTACGCGCATCGAGTCCTCTTCGTCCGAGGGCAACAGCCAGGTACAGCTGAATTTCGAATGGGGTTCGGATCTCGCCGAGTCGGCCGATGAAGTCCGCACGCGCATGGACCGCATCCGCGCGCGACTCCCTGAAGACGCCGACCCGCCAACGATTCAGAAGTTCGACCCGAGCCAGCTGCCGGTGGCGCAGATCGGCATCGAGGGCGACTACGACCCGGTCACGCTCCGTGAGATCGCACAGAACGAAATCGCTCCGCGCTTCGAGCGCATCGACGGCGTCGCGGCCGTCAACGTGAACGGCGGCCTGCGCCGGCAGATTCACGTCGATCTCTCCAAAGAAAAGATCACCGCACTCAACCTGTCGGTGAACCAGGTCGTCACCTCGCTCCGGCAGGAGAACCAGAACACGCCGCTCGGCGAGATCTACCAGGGCGACTCGACGTACCTCGTGCGCAGCCAGGGGCAGTTCCGCAGCGTCGAGGACATCCGCAACCTGGTCGTCATGACCCGCCAGAACGTGCCGGTCTACCTGAAGGATATCGCCGACGTACAGGACACCACGGAACAACGCCGGCAGTTCATGCGGATCAACGGCCGGCCCGGAATCCAGGTTCAGGTTCAGAAGCAGTCGGGCAAGAACACGGTGAAGGTCGCGGAGCTCGTGCGCGCCGAGGTCGACCGCGTGAACAACGAGGTGGCTGGTCTCAAGATGACCATCACCCAGGACAACTCGCTGTTTATCTCCCGCGCCATCAACAACGTGCAGGAGCACGCCATGATCGGCGGCATTCTCGTCGTCTTGATCATCTTCGCGTTCCTGCGCGACTTCCGATCGACGCTCATCGTCTGCACGTCGATTCCGGTGTCGGTGATCGGCACCTTCGCGCTGCTCTACTTCGGCGGCTTCACGCTCAACACGATGACCTTCGGCGGGCTGGCGCTGGGGATCGGCATGATCGTGGACGCTGCGATTGTCGTCCTCGAGAACACCCATCGCCACCTGCACATGGGCAAGGACCGGATGACCGCCGCCATCGACGGCAGCGAGGAGGTCTGGTCGGCGATTCTGGCCTCGACGCTCACGCACATCGCGGTCTTCCTGCCGCTGCTGTTCCTGTCTGGCACTGCCAGCATCATGTTCACGCAGCTGTCGGTCGTCGTGATGTTCTCG
>DATLLQ010000010.1:0-14341 GCA_035537775.1 Vicinamibacterales bacterium
CGGGCCTCTCCCCACTGAAACGACTCGCCAGCCCGCCGGAACACGGAACGCATCCCGGATCGCGTGGCCACTTCACGGAGCTCTCGCGACGGTTCGTGCCGTGGGACGACGATCCCTTCCCAGACGTGCGAGGGCGAAAAGTCCTCGAGCAGCACGTGGGCACCACCGATGTGATCGGGATCGCCGTGGGTCATCAGCAGCGCGTCAAGGCGGGAGACCCTGCGCGCCCACAACGCCGGCGCGACGACGCGAGCGCCGATGTCGAAGCTGCCGCCGCCAAACGGGGCACCGCCGGCGTCGATCTGCAGGCGCGACGATCCGGACTCCAGGAGCAGCGCCTCACCCTGCCCGACGTCAAACATCGTCAATCGCACGCCGCGAACAGACTGAGGTTGAGGACGTCCGAGGACGCTGACGACAAGCACCAGCGCGACAGCCAGGACCGTCCCGGCCGCCAGCCTGAGAGATCGACGCTCCACGAACAGCGTCACCAGGAGAGCGCCGTAGTACGTGAGGAGCAGCAGCACCGAAGGAGGAGGAACCCGCCAGGAGAACGCCGGCAGCAGGTCGACGAGCTGCGCGCTGCTCACGATCGCCGATGCAGCAGTGGCTCCAAGCCAGCCGGCTGGCGCAGCAAGCGATGGCCAGTGATCGGCAAATGCGACGACTAAGCCGGAGACCTGCGCAACGGCCATCAGCGGCACCGCGGCGAGGTTCAGGATCGGGCCAGCAAGAGTTACACGCGAGAAAGAACCCGCGGAGACTGGAATGAGGACGACCTCGACAGCGATGGACGCGCCAATCGACCCCAGGGTCCACGCGCGCACCAGGGACACTCCTCTTCCGTCACCACGATGCCGCCGGATCCATCGCGCGCCTTCGACCAGCGCGCACGTGGCGCCAAACGTCAGCGCGAACCCGGGGTTGACGACATCCAGCGGCGCCAGCGCCGTCATGACCGCCGCGGCCAGCGCCGTGGCCTGCCACGGTGGCGTGCGGTGATCGATCGAACGGGCCGTGAGATAGATGACAGCCATCGTCGTGGCGCGCCAGACCGACGGACCCGCAGTCGCGATCCCCGCGTACGCCACGAGTGCCGTGATTGCAGTCAGCGCGCGAAGACGGCCATGAGCCCCCGTCAGCGCCAGCATCCCGAGGACGATTCCCGCGAGGATCGCGATGTTGCCGCCGGAGATGGCGATCACGTGGTAAGTGCCCGCGCGCTGCAGTCGATCGTTCACGTCGTCCGGCAGACCCGTGCGGTCGCCGATGAGCACCGCGGTCACGATGGCAGCGCCGACCACGCTGTGAGGCGCCGCCCACCGCTCCACGACACGGCGCACGTGTGCGCGGACATCAGCGGCCCACTCCTCGAACACAGTCCCTCGCGAGACGAGATGCACGAGCAGTCCGCTCTTGATGGACCCGAACAGCGTCGTCCCATCGAGCGCCAGTTGACGCTCGAAGTCGGAGACACCTGCATTCAGATAGCGCGCGGGGCGGCGGAATGTCGCAAACGACTGGATGACCCGGCCAGCACGCCACTCGTCCGCCAGGCCAGGGGCGGCTTCCCCACTGACCGTGAAGATCACGCGGCCAGCCGTCGGCACCCCACCGGCCGCCATGACGTCGGCGCGAAGGGAGACATAGCCATCGCGCACGGCAGCGTCCTCGAGGAGCCTGGCGCGGATCGGTATCGGGTCGTGGTCGGCTTCCGGCCCGAGTGACTCGATCAGGAAGCCGCCAACCCGCTCTTCCAGAAGGTTCCTGAGTGGCGAATGAACCGCGCGCTCTCTCGCGTGCGCTGCCAGCAGGAGGCCGCACAGCCCGAATCCGATGACAGTGAACGCCGTTGTCGATGTATGGAACCGCCGCCACCAGCAAAGCGCCCCCGCTCCCCAGACGACAGGCAGCAACGGCAGCGCACTTCGAAATGACGCATCAGCCGAAGCCGCGACAACAGCGCCGGCCAGCAGCGCGAGCGCCGGGAATAGCGCGGGAGGCATTCACCTCGCCCTGCAAACAGGCGAACCGCGGGCCCGATGCGCTACGTCAACGACTTAGAGGGATTGATTGCAGAAACTGATCGCGTTTGGCTTCCTGAAGTACGCAGATCTTGAACCACGAAGGACACGAAGAACACGAAGGGTTATTTTGCTCTTTGTGATCTTCGTGCTCTTCGTGGTTCAGAAACCCTGTGTGATCTGCGCTATGGAGTCGGCCGTGCGTTGAAGCTCAAAGAGACGCCGCCCGAGATCGCGAACGTGGTCTTGTTCGATTCGTCCGGGCTCGAGATGGTGCGTCCCATGCCGACGTAGACGGACGCGGCGTCTGAGAGCGCGCGGCCAACCGCTACGCTCATGTCCGAACGGCCACCGGTGAGTCCGGTCGTGTCTTCGCTGGTGGGCACCGAGTGCGTCAGGCTGAACGTGAGCGACGTGCCCGTAGGTGATGTCCACTCGACGGCGCCCGCGCCAAAGAACGCGCCGCGCGAAAAGTAGCCGGTGGAACCGTAGACCCGGACCGGGTTGGCCCGGAACTCGGCGCTCACGGGCAGGGCAAAGTGGACGCGGTCTTCATAGAACCCGGGACTGAGCAGCTCGAGAACTGGAATCACCGCAATACCGAACCGTGCGTCCTTGAGCGCCGGATCGATCAGGACGATCTTGCCGCTGAGATAGACGTCATCCACACCGCGCGATGTTGCTCCTGCGTTTTCGGACCGGTAGAACGGCACACTCGCGCCGAGCGTGAAGCGGTCGTGCACCGCGTACGAGGCGTCGAGGATCGGCACGTCGAGGAGCGCCGCACCGGCGCCGCGCCAGTAGCCGACGCCGATGCCCACGCTGCCGCCGCCTTCGGCGCGCGTCGTCGCATCGTCCAGCCAGACGCCGAACTGCCTGAATTGGGATGTCGAGATGCTGCTGGAACCGCCGGCGGATCCGTCAACCGTTTCGGCCGACGCCTGCGGTGCTTTCGGACGTCCCCGGCCCTGGCCCTGGGCTTCCGCAAGCTGCGGCAGCGCGCCGAGGGCGAGAACGATCGTAAGAACCGGCCAAGGGGCAAAGCCCCCTGGCCGGCTGACAGCGTCTCTTGCCGCGCTTCGCGCGGCCGTCAATCGTCGCATCGAAGTCTCGCTACGGAGTCGTTGGAGTCGTCGGAGTCGTAGTGGTCGTGGTCGTCGTGGTCTCCGTCGTGGTCGGCGCCGGCGGAGGCGTCAACGCCTTCACGGCGGTGACCGCGTCCGGCAGTTTCTTGCCGTTGGTGACCATCTCCGTGTAGATCGACGCGAACGACAGGTTGTTGTTCTTCGCCGCGTTCATCGCTGCAACCAGCTGGCCCTGATTCCTCCAGCCCGTCGTCGCCTCGTCGAACGTCATCGTTCCGCCGACCAGCAGGGCGTCAAGACGCGCCTTCAGCGTCGGATTCAACGCGATCTTCTCGTTGAGCGGAAGCTGCCCACGGCCCTTGCTGGCGGTGGTTGCCGTCGTGTCGGTATCGACGTCGGTGCCGGTGGTCGCATCGGTATCGGCGGCCGCCGTCTTTGGCCCCTTCGCGTGGTCGGCGCTGTTGCCCTTGGCCAGGGTGCCGCTCTTGGCGTCCGCACTCTTACCCTTGCTCAGGGTGCCGGCCTTCGCGTTCGCGCTCTGGCCCTTCGTGGCGGCGCCGGTCGTCGTCTTCGGCCCCTTTGCGGCCGTCGTAATCGGCTTTCCCACTCCGGCGGGCTTGCCGATGGCTTTCCCCTGCGCCGCCGCGGGAATCGCCGGCAGCGCAAGCGCGCCAATCAACAGAAGAATCCGGGACAACCTCATGATTCGTCTCCTCCGGGGGCATTGATACTCCAAGATGAGTACCACCTCAAGATTCAACATTCTTCACCAGGAACGGGCCGGACTTCACGCATTTGCCGGAGGTGCGCAGACGGTTGTGGCACCTCAGCCACATCTTCGAAACTGCGTAAAAAGCGTGTGGATGACGCCGAATGCTACGGATCAGGCCTTAAGCTCAACCGCTGAGTAGTAGTCCTGCAGCGATCGCACAGTGAGCGTCTGCTGGCGTAGTGCTCGAATGGCCTCCACTGCCGCCCGCGCTCCGGTAAGCGTCGTGATGCACGGGACCTGCGCCATCGTTGCCGAGCGGCGGACGGCGCGATCGTCAAAGAAGGAGTCGCGACCGAGCGGTGTGTTGATCACCATGTCGATCTGGCCATTGACCAGGTGATCGGAGACGTTCGGGCGCCCTTCGTTGACCTTGTACATCACGTCTACGTCGAGGCCGTGGGCACGCAGAAACGCCGCGGTGCCGCGCGTCGCCGCGAGCGTGAAGCCAAGCTGCCGCAGGTCGCGGGCGATGGGCAGCACGGTCGGCTTGTCGCTGTTGTTGACGCTGATGAACACGCATCCCTCGACCGGGAGCTTCTGCCCCGCGCCCATCATGGCCTTCGCAAACGCCGACCCGAAGTTGTCGGCCCCGCCCATCACTTCGCCGGTGGACTTCATTTCGGGCCCGAGGATGGTATCCACGCCGGGGAACCGCACGAACGGAAACACCGGGCTCTTGACGAACACACCGGCAGCCTGGAGGTCGTCCACGAGGCCGAGGTCGGCCAGCGTCCGCCCCGCCGCCACGCGCGCGGCAATCTTCGCCAGCGGCACACCCGACGCCTTCGAGATGTACGGCACCGTGCGTGACGACCGTGGATTCACTTCCAGCACGTAGACCTCGTCGTCCTTGATCGCGTACTGGATGTTCATGAGCCCGACGACCTTCAGCGCCCGCGCGATCCGGCGCGTGTACTCGCGCATCGTACCGAGGTGCTTCTCCTTGACCATGAACGGAGGCACCACGCACGAGCTGTCGCCGGAGTGAATGCCCGCCTCTTCGATGTGTTCCATGATGCCGCCGATGACCACGGCTCCGGTCGCATCGGCAACGGCGTCAACGTCGAACTCGAAGGCATCCTCGAGGAACCGGTCGATCAGCACGGGTCGATCGTGCGAGACATCCACGGCCCCGGCCATGTACCGATCGAGCGCCCCCTCGTCGAAGACGATCGCCATCCCGCGGCCGCCGAGCACGTACGACGGCCGGACCACGACGGGATAGCCGACGTTCTCCGCGACCTGGCGCGCCTCTTCGCGCGAGACGGCGGTGCCGCTCGCCGGCTGAGGAATGGCGAGGTCCCGCAGCAACTGCGAGAAGCGCTGACGGTCTTCCGCGAGGTCGATTGAATCCGGAGACGTGCCAAGGATCGTCACGCCTGCTTCGAGCAGAGGCAGCGCCAGCTTGAGCGGCGTCTGGCCGCCGAACTGAACCACGCATGCGACGTCGGCGCCCGCGCTCCGCTCGCACTCGATGATCGCCATCACGTCTTCGAACGTCAGCGGCTCGAAATAGAGCCGGTCCGCGGTGTCGTAGTCGGTGGAGACCGTCTCCGGGTTGCAGTTGACCATCACGGTCTCGAAGCCTTCCTCGCGGAAGCCGAAGACGGCATGGACGCAGCAATAGTCGAACTCGATCCCCTGGCCGATTCGGTTCGGTCCGCTGCCCAGGATCACGACCTTCTTCTTCGGATTGGGCTCCGCTTCGTCCTGCTTCTCGAACGTGCCGTACATGTACGGCGTGAACGACTCGAACTCGGCCGCGCAGGTGTCGATGCGCTTGTAGGCCGGAGTCAGCCCGATCTCGCGACGCCGCTGCCGGACGATCTCTTCGTCGATCCCGTAGACCGCGGCGATGTCCGCGTCGCTGAAGCCGTTGCGCTTCAGCGTGCGCAGCAGATCCGCGGACATCTCGCGGAACTCGCCGAGGGCCGCCATCTTCCGCAGCTCGACGATGTCGGAGAACTGCTGAAGAAACCAGGGATCGATCTTCGTCAGATCGTGCAGCTGCTCGACGGACCAGCCGCGGCGAAGCGCACGGAAAAGCGCCCACATCCGGCGGTCGTTAGGCACCACCAGGCGCTTCCGCAGCGACGACTCGTCCTCGGCCTCGTCGCCCGCGTCGTCCGGCCCTGACGGGAACAGGCTGGCGCTGCTGCGCGACAGTTCCAGCGAGCGGACAGCCTTGAGGAAGGCCTCCTTGAACGTGCGCCCGATCGCCATCGCCTCGCCCACCGACTTCATCTGTGTCGTCAGCGTCCGGTCCGCCTGCGGGAACTTCTCGAAGTTCCAGCGCGGGAACTTGACGACGATGTAGTCGATCGTCGGCTCGAATGAGGCCGGCGTCAGACGCGTGATGTCGTTCTTGATCTCGTCGAGCCGGTAGCCAAGGGCCAGCTTGGCGGCAATCTTCGCAATCGGGAAGCCGGTCGCCTTCGACGCCAGCGCCGACGAGCGCGACACGCGCGGGTTCATCTCGATGACGACGATGCGTCCGTCCTTCGGGTTGATCGCGAACTGGATGTTGGATCCGCCCGTCTCGACGTTGACGCGCCGGATGATCCGTCGCGCCATGTCGCGCATTCGCTGGTATTCCTTGTCGGTCAGCGTCAGCGCCGGCGCAATCGTGATGGAGTCGCCGGTATGGACACCCATCGGGTCCACGTTCTCGATCGAGCAGATGACGACGAAGTTGTCCGCGAAGTCGCGCATGACCTCGAGCTCGAACTCCTTCCAGCCGATGACCGATTCCTCGATGAGGATCTCGTGCACCGGACTGAGGTCGATCCCCCGGCCGGCCAGCTCGCGGAACTCTTCGATGTTGTAGGCGATGCCGCCGCCGACACCGCCCATCGTGAACGACGGCCGGATGATCGCCGGGAAGCCGGTGTTCTCGACGAGCACCAGCGCTTCTTCCAGCGAGGTCGCGACACCGCTCCGCGGGACCTCGATGTCAATCTCCTTCATCGCATCGCGGAAGAGCAGGCGGTCCTCGCCAACCTTGATCGCCTCGATCTGCGCGCCGATCAGCTTGACGTTGTATTTCTCGAGCACGCCGCGCTTGTGGAGCTCGACGGCGAGGTTGAGCGCCGTCTGGCCGCCAACGGTCGGCAGCAGCGCGTCCGGCTTTTCCTTGGCGATGATCGCTTCGACGATTTCCGGCGTGAGCGGCTCGACGTAGGTCGCGTCCGAAAACTCCGGGTCGGTCATGATCGTCGCCGGATTGCTGTTCACCAGCACGACCTCGAGCCCCTCGGAGCGAAGCGCGCGGCACGCCTGCGTGCCGGAGTAGTCGAACTCCGCCGCCTGCCCGATCACGATTGGGCCGGACCCTATGACCAGGACGCGTTTTATGTCTGTACGTTTCGGCATGAGGAATTAACCACGAAGATCACGAAGGTCAGCTTCGTGGTTCAGATTCACCGCTTCTCCATCGACTCAATGAACTGCCGGAACAGGTAGTCCGCGTCGTGCGGGCCGGGTGATGCCTCGGGATGGTACTGCACGGAGAAGATCGGCTTCGTCAGATGACGGAAGCCTTCAACCGTGCCGTCATACAGGTTCTCGTGCGTCACCGTGACATCTGATGGCAGCGAGTGCGGATCGACGGCAAAGCCGTGATTCTGCGAGGTGATCTCGACCTTCCCCGACTGCAGATCCTTCACCGGGTGGTTGGCGCCACGGTGGCCGAACTTCAGCTTGAAGGTCTGACCCCCGAGTGCGAGCCCGAGTATCTGGTGGCCCAGGCAGATTCCGAACATCGGAATGTCGCTCTTCGACAGCTCCCGCACGTTGTTGATCGCATAGGGAAGCGCCGCCGGATCCCCGGGACCATTGCTGAGGAAGATGCCATCGGGCTCGATCGTGAGGAGACTCGAGGCCGGCGCCGAGGCAGGAAACACGTGGACGTCGCATCCGTAGGCGTCGAGCCGGCGAAGGATGTTGTATTTCACCCCGTAGTCGTAAGCCGCTACCCGTAGCCGCCGCGTCGCCTGCGCCTCCGGACGAATTCCGAATTCGCGGTGTTCCTCATCGCCGACCCGGCCGGGGTACTGGCCCCATTCGAACGGACTGTCGCAGGTGACACCGCTCACGAGGTCCGCGCCTTCCATCTTCGGAATGGCACGCGCCTTCTCCACCAGCTCGTCCGGGTCGACCTGACCGGTCGCAATCACCCCTCGCATGACGCCCGCGCTGCGCAGCACCCGTGTCAACGCACGCGTGTCGATGTCGGCGATGGCGACAATGTTGTGGCGTATGAGGTAGTCGCGGAGGGTGCTGTCGGCGCGCCAGTTGCTGGCCACCCCCGACGCCTCGCGCATGACGAAGCCCGCGACCCGTGGTGACTGCGACTCCGCATCGCCGGGCGCCACACCGTAATTGCCAATCAGCGGAGCGGTCATCGTCACGATCTGCCCGGCGTAGGAGGGGTCGGTCAGCACCTCCTGATAGCCGGTCATGCTCGTGTTGAAGACGACCTCACCCGACGTCTCGCCCGCAGCGCCCGCGGCGACGCCCTGATACCGGGATCCGTCTTCGAGTGCCAGAACGGCGTTCAAGTCGTAGCCTGCATTCTGATTTCTGAACTCAGCATTCCTGCCCTACTGCTCCAACGATGCGGCCACGCGCTCGGCACTGCCCGCTTTCACGTCCACTGTCGTGACCCACCGGTTGAAACCTGGCAGGTCGAGCCGGACCTCATGCGACCCGGCCGTCACCTCGGGGATCAACAGGGGCGTTCTGCCGACGGACCGGCCGTCGAGAAAAACCTGGGCGCCGGACGGACGCGACACCACCTGCAGCGAACCAGGCCCCGACGGCGTGAAGACGGGCTCGCTTCTCGTGACATCGGTCTGCGGCGGTGCCGGCGCCGCAGCCGGCTCGCTTTCCCGTCGGCGAGGCGCGGGCGCGGGAACGGCAGGCTTGGCCGTCCTGGCTTCGCTTCGCCGAGGTGCCGGCGGAGCGGGAACCGGCTTCGGATCCGGAGCCGCCACAATCGGTGGCTCTTCGACACGCACCGGGGCATCTACTGTTGATTCGCTGAACGGCTTGCCCGAGGCCGCCCCCGACGTCGGCGCTGAAGCCGGGCTGACGATCCCCGGGGTCAACGCATCCTGCCTCTGCCCGGTTCGATAGCCGCTCGCGAATCCGATGACGATGCCAAGACCGAGCGAGGCGCCCGCCACGAGCCAGAGACTGAGCCCGCCCCGTCGGGCTGGCTCTTCGATCGATGACGCAAAGAGCGAAGGTTCACGCGAGGGCTCGGCGAAGCGTGGTTCGTCCGCAGGCGGAATGGGTGCCGGCCGCGTGCCATCAGTGTCACGCAGCGGAAAATCAACGAGATGATCGTCAGGTGAAGAGTCTGACCCCGGCAGTGGAAGAACCTTTCAGAGAAGCCCCACGATCGTAACACTCCCCAATCGCGCGAGGAAACCCAAGGTTGACACTCCGCTTGAGGCTCTGCGAGAGTACCTGACGGTGCTCCCACAGTCTGGCGTGTCAGCCTCGGCACCCGTGCGCGCGGCTGCCCACGGCGGTGACGATGGCTCCACCGTGCGACTTCCCATCGACATTCGACGATTTCCCTGGATCCGGCGTCTGGCGGCCGACTACGCGTTCGATTTCGAGCGGGTAGCCGGATTCTTTGCCGGGAATCCGGCCGAGCCGGCGGCGTGGCGCGCCGCCATCGCCCGCGCTCAGCAGCATCCCCGGAAGCGCGACGCACTGGCCGCAATCCTCGAAGCGCAGCAGCGCCGCCGGGGGGCGCCGGCCGAAGCGCGCGCTGCCGCCGCGCAGCTCCGCGATCCGCGCGCCGTTGCCATCGTGACCGGTCAGCAGGCCGCGCTCTTTGGCGGGCCGATGTTCACGCTGCTCAAGGCATTGACGGCCATCGCGATTGCCGAGCGCGTCAGCCGCGAGCACGGCGTTCCAGCGGTCCCGATCTTCTGGATCGAGGGCGAGGACCATGACTGGAATGAGGTGAAGACGTGCGGGGTGCTCGACTCGGACCTCAACCTCCGCCAGGTAGCCCTTGGAGATCCGGCAGGCGCTCACCAGGCAGCGGTGGCCAGGGTTCAACTGGACGGCTCAGCGAGCTCGGCGGTAGCAGAACTCGAATCTATTCTTCAGAAAACAGAGTTCTCCGCGGCCCTCATTGAGACATTGCGTCAGTCCTACCAGCCCGGAGCCGGAATGGCCGACGCGTTCGGCCGCTGCCTCGAGGCAACGCTGGGAGCGCGCGGCCTCGTGCTCTACGACGCCTCCGACCCGGAAGCCAAACCTCTGGTTGCAGACCTCTTCGCGCGAGAGCTCGAGGCTGCCGGAGGAACGGCACAGCTGGCCATCGCGGCCGGAGACGCCCTCCAGTCGCGCGGGTATCACGCGCAGGCGATTCCGCAGGACGACACTGTGGCCCTCTTCTATTTGAGCAGCGGCCGTGAGTCGATAAAACGTGCTGGGGATGGCTTCTCAGTTGGTGACCGCATGGAAAGCGCTTCCGCACTGATCGCAGAGGCCCGTAATCACCCCGAGCGGTTCAGCCCCAACGTCCTCCTGCGGCCGCTGGTGCAGGACACGCTGTTTCCGACTGCGTGTTACGTCGCAGGACCCAACGAGCTTGGCTACCTTGGCCAGCTCAAGGGCGTCTACGAGGCGTTCGGTGTGCCGATGCCGCTCATCCAGCAGCGCGCCACAGCCACCGTGGTCGATGCGAACACGATGAAGTTCCTCACCAGGAACGACTTCCCTTTCGAGGCGCTGCGAGCGCAGGATGAGTCGGCGCTCAACGGGCTGCTCGAATCGCAGCTTCCTGCGTCGGTCGAAGCATCGCTGCAGGATGCCGCCCGCGCCGTAGAACAGGCAGTCGGGAATCTGGCGCAGCAGGTCTCCCAGGTTGACGCCACGCTCGAGGGTGCCGCGCGGTCCACTCTCGCCCGGATGCAGGATGACCTGAAGAAACTGCACGGCAAGGTGATTCAGGCGGCCAAGCGGAAAGACGACACGCTGCGCCGGCAATATCACCACGCGCAGACGCAGGCATTTCCCGGCGGGCATCCACAGGAGCGCGAAGTCGGGTTCGTCACCTTCCTGAACAAGTACGGCCCCACGCTCGTCAGCCGTTTGAGCGAAGAGATTCCGCTCGATATGGGGACGCATTGGGTGATCACGATTTGACGAAGACCTCGGGGGCCAGGCCGCAGGGCTCCGGAAGAAGCGGGCGCCAGGGCGGGCCACGAATCGTCGTCAAGCTTGCCGGGCTGGCGCGCAAGCGATGGGCGCGCTACCTGCTGTACACCGCCGGCGCCTTCGCGGTCCTCTTCTTCTCCGCGTTCTTCTACTTCTATTTCTCTTACGCGGACGACGTCGAACAGCGCCTGCACGGCGAGCGCGAGCGAACGCTGCCGCGCGTCTACGGCCGCGCCATGGAGCTTCGACGTGGTCAGCTGCTCTCGGTGGAAGACCTGGTCGTGCGCCTCAACGATCTCGGCTACGCGCAGCGGCCGCAGATCGATGGCCGTGGGCAATTCACCGTCTCGCGCAGCAGCATCACCATCGCGCCCCGCGAGGGGCCGCTGGCCGACCGGTCCATCCGGCTCGTCTTTCCCGACCCGCCTGCCGTCAAGGCCGGTCGCGGCGCGCCACCGCCGCCGCCACGCGGCATCCGGCAGATCGAAATCCGCGGCCGCGGCAACGTGCAGTCGGTCGAGCTCGATCCGCCGCTGCTCACGGCGCTCATGGCCGACGGTGCGCGCGAGAAGCGCCGTCACGTCGCCTTGGCCACGATCCCGATGCGAATGCGCCAGGCGGTGCTCGCGATCGAAGACCAGCGCTTCTACTCGCACTTCGGCGTGAGCCCGGTGCGGCTCGTGGCTGCGGCCATCCGCAACATGACGAACAAGGACACGGTCGGCTACAGCACCATCACGCAGCAGCTGGCACGGATGTTCTTCCTCTCCGACGAATTCAACGCCGAGCTGCAGACCGGCCAGCGCGGCCGTTCGTGGGAGTCGTACCTGCGGAAGGCGCGCGAGATCATGATGTCGCTGGCGCTCGAGCGCCGCGCCTCGAAGGACGAGATCCTCGAGATGTACCTCAACGACGTCTACCTCGGGCAGCGCGGATCGTTCGCGATTCATGGTGTGGCCGAGGCGTCACGCATCTTCTTTGGTAAGGACGTCTCGAACCTGAGCAACAGCGAGGCGGCGATGATCGCCGGGACGATCAAGTTTCCGGGCGTCCCCTTCCAGAATCTCAAGCGCGCCACTGACCGCCGCAACACCGTGCTCCAGGCCATGGCCTCCGAGGAGTTCATCACGGCCGATGCAGCCACGCGTGCGTCACGCGAGCCGCTGCTGATCGTCCCGCGCGCCGTGGACAACGAAGCGCCGTACTTCGTGGACATGGTGAATCAGCAGGTGGAGACGGCCTATCCCGGGCTGATGGCGCAGACGGCCGAGATCAGCGTGTACACGACGCTCGACCTCAACCTGCAGCGGGCGGCGCTCGACGCCGTGCGGATGGGGCTCGGACGCGTGGACGAACTGCTCTCGAAGCGGCGTCGCAAGATCAAGCAGACCGCTCAGGCGGCGCTCATTGCGATCGATCCGAGAAGCGGCGAAATCCTGGCGCTCATCGGCGGACGCTCGTACAACACGTCGCAGTACAACCGCGTGACGACCGCGCGCCGCCAGCCGGGATCGGTCTTCAAGCCGTTCGTCTATCTCGCCGCCTTCGAGCGCGGGGTCGAGGAAGGACGCACCGATCTGACGCCGGCGTCGTTGACGCGGGACGAGCCGGCCATCTTTGAGTACGACAACCAGGTGTGGGAGCCGAAGAACTACGACGACTACGACGGCGAGGTCACGTGGCGGCGCGCGCTGGCGATGTCACGCAATCTCGGCACGGTTCGCGTGGGCGAGCTGATCGGCTTCGATACGGTCGCCAAGCTGTGGCGGCAGGTCGGCGTCGGCACTCCGCCCATTGCCGTCCCGTCGATCACGCTCGGCGTGTTCGAACTGACGCCGCTCGAAGTCGCGCAGGCGTATACGCTGTTCACCAACGGCGGCACCGTACGGCCGCTCAAGGGCCTCAACTACATCCAGGCAGGGGCGCGAAAGCTCCGGCCTCAGCCGGTTCAGCCGAAAACCGTCGCGCGCCCCGATACGACGTTCCTCGTCACCAACATGCTGCGCAGCGTGCTGAACGAAGGCACCGGCGCGTCCGCACGCGGCAACGGCTTCACACCGGACGCCGCCGGCAAGAGCGGCACGACCAACGATCAGCGCGATGCCTGGTTCGTCGGCTTCACGCCGGAACTGCTCACGGTCGTCTGGGTCGGGTTCGACGACAACACGCCAATCGGCCTGACCGGCTCCCAGGCCGCGCTCCCCATCTGGACCGACTTCATGAAGGCGGCAACCGCAGGCCGCGGCGGACCGCAGTTCGCGGCGCCTGAAGGGATCTCCTTCGTCGAGATCGATCGTGATACCGGCAAGCTGGCAACACCCCACTGCCCGCGCACATTCACCGAGTCGTTCATCACCGGCACCGAGCCACTGGAAGTCTGCCCGCTTCACGGCTTCTGAACCGCACAGCCCTTGGGCCTTAGGCCTTCGCCCTCAGGCCTCCTATAATCGAAGAGTGAACCAAGAGGTCTTTGCCGCCCTCGCGGAGGCCCTGTCCCGCGGCGAGGAGGTGGCGCTCGTCACCATTACCGGCTCCACAGGCTCCACCCCGCAGCGCGTCGGCGCAAAGATGCTCGTCTATTCGGACGGCCGCACCGTCGGCACGATCGGCGGCGGCTGCTACGAGAACGACGCGTTTGGAAAGGCGCGCGAGGCGATCAGGTCGCGGCGGCCGCTCAACGTGAAGTACGAACTGAACGACGACTTCGCACAGGAGACGGGCCTCGTCTGCGGCGGCCAGATGGAGGTCTTCATCGAGCCGGTCGAAGCGTCGCCGGACGTCTACATCTTCGGCGCCGGGCACGTCGGCTACTTCGTCGCGAAGCTGGCGCACGACGCCGGCTTCCGCGTGCACGTCGTCGACGATCGCGAGAAATTCGCCAACCAGGAACGATTCGGCGGAGACATCGAAGTCGTCGTCGATCACATTCCGACCTGGCTGCAGACACACACGCTCCCGCCGACCGCCTACGCCGTCATCGTCACTCGCGGGCACACCCACGACCTCGACGCGCTTCGCGCCGTCGTCGGCAGCCCGATGCGATACGTCGGCCTCATTGGCAGCAAGGCCAAGGTGCGGCGCATCTTCGACGTGTTGCGCGAGGAAGGCCTGTCGGCCGAGTCACTACGCCCGGTCCACGCGCCAATCGGCCTCGACATCGGCGCCATTACTCCCCAGGAGATCGCCATCAGCATCGTCGCCGAGCTGATTGCGGTGAAGCACGGCAAGATTGCCGAGCCCGCTATCGCGGCCGTCAGCATGCGCTGGGAAGGCGC
>DATLLQ010000011.1:0-19197 GCA_035537775.1 Vicinamibacterales bacterium
TTACTCCCTGCTCCGAGCGCGCCTTCCCCGTGGCAACGCGCGTGGGAAGTCGTGTCGGATCTCCTGATCGCCACCGCGCTGATCTGGACGCTCCCGCTATTGCTCGGCGCCGGGGTTGCCCTGGTCGAGTTCCTGCTCTCCCTCAGGAAGTAGTCACACCGCGCGCTGTTCACATGTGAGCATCGCGCCGCCGCGTGTTCCCGTACATTGAACAGGGCGGGGTCCTGCGATGGTGACAGGGTGCCAGCCGGGTGATTCGGATGGATCAAATGGAAGAGGCACTCGACGTCGAAGGATTCGCCGCATGTCCCACGTGTGGGATGGTGGACGTAACGATGACAAATGCCGAGGTCGCCGTTGGCGGCTATTGGCGATGCCAACGCTGTGGCCAGCAATGGGACAAGAAGCGGCTCGCGACGGTTGCTGCCTTTGATGCCTGGGTAGCTGCGCGCACCGGCCGGCCCGCCAAGTCGTACGATGCGGGAATCGCCATTCGGCACTGAAGCGGCTCGCGCTCGAGGACTACCTTCGTCAGGCCGCATCGGCGTAACGCCTCTTCGCCCGCCATCGTGGGTGACAAAGCGGTAACAGGCGCGGCGGATCATCAACAGCCTCAGGGTTATGAAACGAGCGGCCCTTGTCGTCGTTGTTGTGGTTCTCGCATATGGCCAGATGCCGTCGTCTGCTCAGGGCAACTCCATCGGGCTGACAGACAAGATCAAGAGCCTCGACGGCCTGTGGATACGAGACCGAACCAAAGGTCTCGAGGGCCATTGCGGCAACACCATCGATGAAACCATCCGAATAGGCGTTTCAGCGCAAGGAGTCAGCTTCGAGTCCAGGCGTCTCACTGGGCTCATCAGGCTCGACGGAAGCGTGACAAACGTTGGCGGCGGGAACTTCAGCGGAGCGGCGAGCGCATCACTCGACGCTGGCTGGCTTGCCGTGACGAACCGGCACAAGCGCACGCAAGGTATCGGTATCTCACGCGATGTGTTCGCCGTTCAAGGCAACGAGCTGACGATCTGGCGGACCTTTCATTTCGAACGCCCGGATGGAACCCTGAATCAGGACGCCTGCGACGGCCGGCAGGCGCTCGTCTATCAGCGCCAGAAGTAGGTACGGGCACGCACTCTATCGATCCTGCGGGCTGGCACCTTGCTCGTAGGCTTCTACTCCGCAAAGCGTCAGCCGCCGCATAGACAGCCCTGCACCAGAGATTCAGATCGAGTGCACCGCCAGACGCGGCGACGGGTGTCTCGCGAAGCCTGGCCGACTCGGTCGCCGGGGCAGGATCCCACGAATCGTAGCGACGACCTGGCGAATGGCGTCACCGCTCGTCGAGTCTGAGCGGGCGTGCCGAGCGGCCGGGCGGAGCCGAGATACCCGACGTCGTGTCTGGCGTTCTTCGGCGCCGCGAGCGGCTTCTACGAGCAATGCGTCAGCCCGCTGCAAAGAAGCAAGTAAGATCCATCCTCAGGCGCAAAACACCCCAGGAGCGGCTTGTGAACGACTGGTAGGCGCGTGCGGTGTTCTTCGTCAAGGACGCGGAACGCTCGCTCCACTTCTACACCGCGAAGCTCGGGTTCGCCGTCGCGTGGAAGTTCGATCAGGACGGCCGCGCATGGGTGTTCCAGGTCGAGCTGCATGGCTTCGCGCTGATTCTCATTCAGGGTTACCGGGAGACCGAGCCGCGTATCGGTCACGGACGGGTCTTCATCGGGCTGGACCCTGGCGAGCAGACCGAGTCTCTGCGGAAGCAAATTGAGGACAGACAGATCGAAACGACCGTCATCACCTGGGGAAACACACCAACCCGCGTGATCACCGACCTCGATGGCAATGAATTGTTCTTCTGGCCGTCGCTGACCGAAGGGGGCGGACCGTGACCTTCACCGCCCAGAACCTCCACCCCGCCACGCACTGGCGCAACGTGATGCGCCTGAGGCAAGGCGGGCATCTACTGCGCGCAGCACGGACTCGGTCGCATCGCGATGGGGACACTCGCCGGTCAACGCGCGTGACGCAGCCATCGATTTCATCCGCTGTCGTTGTTCGGCCGTCAACACCCGGTACATTCTGACCAGCATCTGCGTGCGGGACACGTTTCGGGCGGCGTGTATTCGAGCCACCTGGTCAACGAGCGGGTGCACGGTCCGGGTCTCCTCGACGCCGGCCTGAAACACGGCCTCGAGCCGCACGGCGAGCCGTTGCTCCTCTTCTGCCATGCGCCGGCGCTGGGGGAGATTCGATTGAAAGATCTCGTCGAGTGTCGCGATCTGGTCGCCGGTCAGGTCGAGCTCGCGCTGCACCTTCGCTGACTTCCACCACTTTCGGGTTTCGACGAAGCCTGGAAGCGACATCGCGCCAGTCATGACGATGCCAGCTGCCACGACGCCGACGGCATGCCGCCCACGATGAAACATCCGAGACTTCCCTGAATGGTCACTGCAACGCGCATCAGGGGCCAATGACTGAAGGCCCCTGGGGCTCACGCCGTGGCTGCGACGTAGCCGGAGACGGGCTCCGCCAGAAGCGAGCGAAGCACGCGCCTGACAGCCCGGAAATCGTCGAGATGAAATGCCGCCCTGGTCCACGCGCGGCCGACGGCGACCGTAATGCTCGAGGACGGAAGCGCACGAAAGAGCTCCTCGTCGGTCCGGTCGTCACCGACCGCGACAATGACGCCATCCGGCGCGATCTCGTCCTGCACACGATGGGCGACAAGCGCCTTGCTCACCCCCCGCAGCCGCACTTCGAGCACTTTCTTCCCTTCCAGCACTTCGAGCGGTTGATTGCTCAAGACATCGCCCAGCAGCATCCGCAGCTCATGGGCCTGCCGCTCGCCGAACTCGCGTGAGGCGCCCCGGTAGTGCCAGGCCAGAGAGGCACTCTTCACTTCGAGATGGGCGCCAGAGGTCGATGCGGTGAACTGCTCGAGAATCGGCCGGATGCGGTTCATCCATCCTGGCGCCACGGGCGCGGCCAGGGCCCAGCCGGAGTCCGCGGTTGATCGGTGCCACAGGCCGTGCTCGGCCCACAGCGAGATCCGCAGATGGCCGAACCAGCGTTCCAATGTCTGGTACGACCGCCCGCTGACGATGTCGACCTGCACGCCTGGCGTGGCCGCCAGCTGTTCGATGAGCGTCAGCAGCTCATCGTCCGGCTTCGCCAGCTCGGGCAGACGAGCCAGCGGAACCAGCGTCCCGTCGTAGTCGAGCAGCAGACGCATCGGCCGTGTTCGGCGGGCGGCCAGCAGGATGCCCGCAAGAGACTGCCCGATCGGCCCGGACATCGGCAGCGCGGGCCGCGTCAGCTCCTCCAGCTGCGAGATGAACGCGCGGGCCCACGATCCCACATCGTTGGCCAGCACCGAGCGCCGCAGATTTCTCATGCGGACCCGGCGCTCTTCCGCCGGCATCTTCAGCGCGCGTTCGATGGCGTCAGCCACGCCGGCGATGTCGTACGGATTGACCATGACCGCGCCGTTCAGCTCGGCAGCGGCGCCGGCGAACTCGCTCAATACGAGCACGCCGTCCTCATCGCTGCGGGTCGCGGCAAACTCCTTCGCCACGAGGTTCATCCCGTCGCGCAGGGGCGTCACGAGCATGACGTCAGCGGCGGTGTACAGGGCTGCCAGTTCCGTCGCCGACACGGATCGATGGATGTAATGCACCGGAAGCGAGCTGACGGTGCCATGCGTGCCATTGAGCCGGCCGACGCGCTGCTCCACTGCCAGGCGCAACTGGCGGTACTCGTCCACCTCACTTCGCGACGGCACGGCCACCTGGACGTAGCGCATCTGCTCACGCCATTCAGGCTGGCGCTGCATCAGCACCTCGATCGCCTCGAGACGCCGCGGAATGCCCTTCGTGTAGTCGAGCCTGTCGATGCCGAGGACGATGCGCCGGCCGCCGGCATCGCGGCGAATCTCGTCGGCGCGGGCGATGACCTCGGGATCCACCGCCAGCCGTGCGAACGCCGCGGCGTCGATGCCCATCGGAAAAACGCCGGCCCGCACGTCGCGGCTGCCGATTCGCACGCGGTCGACGTCAGCCTCCAGTCCGCCGACGTGCAGCAGCGACGTCATGAAGTGGCGCATGTAAGCGAACGTGTGGAATCCGATCAGATCGGCGCCGAGCAGTCCGTTCAGGATGTCGCGGCGCCAGGGCAGGATTCGAAAGACCTCGGACGACGGAAACGGAATGTGCAGGAAGAAGCCGATGCGCGCGCCGGGAATCCGGGCCCGCAGGAGCGCCGGAAGCAGCATGAGCTGATAATCGTGCACCCAGATGGTGTCGCCGGGCCGGTACACCTCCGCGATCGCATCCGCAAACACCGCGTTCGCCTCCTGATAGGCGTCCCAGCCGGCGTCGTCAACCGGCAGCTGATCGATCAGGTAGTGGAACGTGGGCCAGAGCACACGGTTGGCGAACCCGTGGTAGTAGCGGTTCACGTGATCGTGCGACAAGCAGACCGCCATGAGCCGCTGCTCCAGCAGTTGCAGCTTCAATTCCTCCAGCTGCGATGGCGTGGCATCCGGCAGGTCGCCAGCCCAGCCGATCCAGAGCGCATCGGTGCTCTGGTGCCACGAACGCAGGCCGGTGGCCAGCCCGCCGCTGCTTGGGGAGACCTGCAGGCCTTCGGACGTAAGCTCGGCGCAGACGGGCAGCCGGTTCGACACGATCAGCAGGCGTGACGATTTCATGCAGCGAGTACACCCCATGGCCGGGCCGCCCGGCCATCCGCCGAGGGGGGGACATGTTCACTCTGAAGACTGGACAGTTGGTCCCGATGGTCCCGAGCCGCGAAAATTGGCGCTTACACATGGTCGAGCTTGTCGTCGGCGGGGGCGCGCAGCTGCCGGCTCAGCGCGCGGGCGACGACGTCCCGGGCACCAAGGCCGACAGCGAGCGCGATCGCGAGCACCACACCTCCGAACGTAATCGCGAACGCCAGCAGAAGAACGGTCCGCCCGATGCCGATGTGATCGAGCGCCATCGCAGCGGCCACGATCAGCACGAGCCACTTGACGCCGACGCTGAACAGCCGCGCGTATTGCACACCAAGATTCACCGCGCCGATGAGTACGGCGCGCGCGAGAAAGCGCGCGGCCAGATTGCCGATCACGAGAATGACCAGCGCCGCCAGCAGGTGCGGGACGTATTGCAGCACCGACACGGCGAACTGCGTCGGGAGGGCCGCGTCAAGTGCAGTCAGTCCCAGAAGCAGGCCCAGGACCAGCACCGTCCAGTAGGCAATCGAGGCAACGAGCGAGGCGGCGCTGCCCGACGGCGTCCACTCGCTGACGGACATTCCCCACGCGTCGACACGGCGGTCGAACTCGAGCGTCTTCAAGCCGCGCCGCAGCCCCGATCGAATCAGGACTGCAAGGACGAGCGCGACGAGCAGCAGGCTGAGGAACACGAGCGCGCCGGGCAGAAAGCTCCCGACGCTGTCGACGATCCTCGTTCCCGCCAGCCCCAGTGCGCGATTGAACTGTTCCGCCATCGCGTGCTCCTTTCGATGTCTGTCATCCGACCCGAAGACGCTCGGGCCATCGCCAGCGGGCGATGAGATAGGCTTTCTGGTTCTCAAAGGCCTGTGCCAGCGCCTCAACCCTCAGATCCGCCGCCTCAGGACCAAGGTCGTGCACCTGCCCGACATACGACGCCAGCCAGCCCGAGTAGAGCGGCACCAGCGAACGCAGCAGATGGTCACGGGCGACGGGGCGCATCCGGTAGCCGATCGCGAAGTCGTAGATGACGCGCGCCCACAGTTCGTCGTCGAGACGGAACTCGCGCGCGGACAGCTCGAGCAGCTTCTTGAGATCGACGATGGTGCGCGGGGGAAGCACCCACGTCCAGATGTCGCGGAGCTCCTGGTACCCGAGCCGGAATGCCTCGACAAGGCGATCGGGATCGATGGCCGGAGGGTCCGTTGGGACCGCGACGACCGGCGAGCCCAGGCGCTCCGTGGCACGGCTCTGGGAGCGCTGCCAGAAGCGGGCGTTCTTCTCCACGTCGGCGAACAACGCGCCGATCACCTGCGCAATCGTCGAGGCGAGATCGAGTCCTTCCTCTCCGCGCGCATGATGGGCACGTACACCGAGTGACGCCTCGGCAACGCGGAAATCTCCCGCGGCCGCTGCGGCCGCCAGCCAGATGTCGATGCCAGCCCGGGCGCCGTGCCGCGCCCACAGATCGTGGCGAAGCCAGTGGCCCGCAAGCGCAGTGGAACAGGCGAACTCGGCGGCCGCGGGTTGACGGAGCCGGACGCCATAGAGCGCTCGAATCAACGGGTAGACAACGCCTTTGGTGAGCGCGCCCTCGTACGGATGCCGGGCAAAGAACGGCGCCACGTAGTCCACGCGCCCGTCGACGACCGGCTGTGCGAGCGAGGCGACCCACGCCGGGGTGACCGTCCGGACGCCGCCGTCGAAGACCACGCACGCACGTGCCGTCAGATCGCGGGCGGTGCTCAAGAGCGCATGAAGCGCGCGCGCCTTGCCGGGAACGCCGTGGTAGGGCACTTCCAGCAGGTCCGCGGCCGAACGCGGCGTTGCGACTTCGACCACGTCGGCTTCCGCACCCAGTGCCTCACGCGCGAGCGCAACGGTGCGGTCAGTGGAACCAGCGTCAACGATCAACATCCGGGTGGGGAGCCCGGCGAAATGAGCGGCGAGTCCAGCGCGTACGGCCCGGGCAACGGATCCGACGGTCGCCGCATCCTGATACGTGATCAGGCCGGCAACGACCGCACCGCCCGTGGCCGGTTCAGACATCCCGCCGCTGGAGCTCGAACCAGTAGAACCCGTACGGGCCAAGCGTCAGGAAGTACGGCTGCGATCCGATGGCCGGAAATTCGGTATAGCCGAGCATCTCTATGGGAACGGAACCGGCAAACGCACGGAGATCCAGCTCCACCGGCTGCACCGATCGCGACAGATTGGCCACGCACAGAATCGTGTCATGGCTGTCCCGCCGGATATAGGCCAGCACCTTCCGGTTCGCGGCATCGACGAACTCCAGACTGCCGACGCCGAACGCAGGAAACAGCTTGCGCAGGCCGATGAGGTTCCGCATCCACTGCAGCAGCGACGCCCCGTCGCGTTCCTGCGTCTCGACATTGACGGCCTGATAGCCGTACACCGGATCCATGACGACCGGGCTGTAGAGCTGGGGCGGATCCGCCCGCGAGAATCCCGCATTGCGATCATTCGTCCATTGCATCGGTGTGCGGACGCCGTTTCGATCGCCGAGATACATGTTGTCTCCCATGCCGATCTCGTCGCCGTAGTACACGATCGGCGTGCCCGGAAAGGAGAACAGCAGGCTGTTGAGCAGCTCCAGCCGGCGCCTGTTGTTGCCCATCAACGGCGCCAGGCGCCTCCGGATTCCGACATTCAGCCGCGCCTGCGGGTCGGCGCTGTAGGCGAGATACATGTAGTCCCGCTCGTCATCGTCGACCATTTCAAGCGTGAGCTCGTCGTGGTTGCGCAGAAACAGCGCCCACTGGCACGAGTCCGGAATAGGTGGAGTCGCGCGCAGGATGTCGACGATCGGCTGGCGGTCCTCGACGTGCAGTGCCATGAACACGCGCGGCATGAGCGGGAAGTGGTACGCCATGTGGCATTCGTCCCCGGCGCCGAAGTACGCGCAGACCTCCGCCGGCCCGTGATTGGCCTCGGCGAGGAGCATGCGATCCGGCCACCGCGCATCGACGTGGCGCCTGAGTGTCTTCAGGATCGCGTGCGTCTGCGGGAGGTTCTCACACGCCGTGCCCTCGCGCTCGGCGAGGTAGGCCACCGCGTCGAGCCGGAAGCCGTCCACGCCCATCGCCATCCAGAAGTCGACCACGCGGAGCAGCTCCTCCAGCACCGGCGGGTGATCGAAGTTGAGATCGGGCTGGTGATGGAAGAAACGGTGCCAGAAGTACGCGCCGGCCACCGGATCCCAGGTCCAGTTCGAGCGCTCGCTGTCGACAAAGATGATGCGCGCGTCCGGATAGGCGGTGTCGGTGTCGCTCCAGACGTAATAGTTCCGCTCGCTCGACCCGGCGGGAGCCCGCCGAGCGCGCTGAAACCACTCGTGCTCCTGGGAAGTGTGATTGAGGACGAGCTCGATGACGACGCGCAGGCCCCGGTCGTGCGCGGCCTCGAGAAACCGGCGGAAATCGTCCAGCATCCCGAAGCTCGGGTGTACCTGGCAGTAGTCGGCAATGTCGTAGCCGTCGTCGCGGAGCGGAGATGGGAAGAACGGCAGCAGCCACAGGCACGTGACGCCCAGCGACTCGATGTAATCGAGCTTCTCGATGAGGCCCGGAAAGTCGCCGATGCCGTCGCCGTTGGAATCGAAAAACGATTTGACAGGCAGCTCGTAGATGACTGCTTGCTGGTACCACGCCGGATGGGGCACGCCGCCACTTTACCGTAGGCCCGGCAGGCGCAGCCCTGCCGCTGCCCGGCGCTTTATGGCCCGGCCAGGGCTTCGGCCCAGCCCTCGACGCCCGTCGCGTTCGTCAGGTACGCTCCCGGCACATACCGCAGCAGCCCGCTCTGATCCTTCATGACATCACGAACGACGACGGGAATGTCCACGGCTGCGAGCACACCATAATCGTCGAAATCACAGCCGACACCGATCGTCAGGATGTCGGGCGACCCCAGGCCGACGAACAGATCGCGAAGAAGAGTGACCGCCGCGGCCTTGTTCGGAGGGCTGAACTTGAAGATCTCCCACGCGGCGTCCGCATCCTGCCGATCAGGATCGCGGCGATAGTTGGCCGGCACATGCAGCTCGGCGCCACCGTCGCAGACGAACGCTTCCGTGATGCGCAGCTCCCGCTGCACGTGCCGCACGTACTCGGCGGGGAAGGCACTGACAAGAATCAGCCGTGCGCCCAGGCTGCACAGCAGCTTCACCGCGGATCGAGGCAGTTGACATGATCTGTCGGAGGGATCGCCCGGTGGGCTTCCAAGGCGGGCAAACACGATCAGCGTGGATTCCACAATCTCCTCCTATTCAGGCCTGCGGTGCTTGGTGGCGGTCATGTCGTGTTCGAGGAGCCACTGCACACTCATGCGCAGGGTGGGAGGTCCGGAACGCTTCAGGTGCAGGCCGCGAGCGACGGCACGTCGAAGGGCAGCCCACTGAATCCGCAACCAGCGGAACATCGAGCCCGCCGGAACGGAATAGTCTGCGCGGGATCCAAGTGCTGACGACACGTCCGTCACGGTAGCGCGCGCCGGCACCCGCACGATATCCATCCGATCGGGTACCACACGCACGGCGTCCGGGGATACGCTCCACACCGAAGGCCGTAGTTTCTCGCACCCGTCAGGAAGCGCACTCGGGTACAGACAGTATTCTGCGGCCAGACAGAGACGACGCGCGGCGGCGGCGCGACCGGTATCATCACCCTCGTAGATGGATCCTGGTGACGCCCTGACAGGTTTCGTGCGCGCGCATATACATTCTGTCAACGACTTGCGGATATTCTTCGCGTGCATCGACCATCCTGAACGCTGGTGGAGCCCGACGGCTCTGGGGCGTGAACTGGCGGTTGCCGAACGGACCGCCCGCGTCACGCTCGAGCGATTCGCCCGGCAGAACCTGCTCGACATCCGGATCAGCGACGACGTTCACTACCGCTTCCAGCCGGGAACGGAACAGCTGGAGGCGCTTGCATGGGGGTTCGCCGCCGTGTATCGGCGGGATCCGGCGCTCGTCGTTCAATTCGTCGCAGGGTCGGCCGGGAACGACAGCCTGCGGGACCTCGCCGACGCGTTCAGGATCAAACGCGATGTCGATCGCTGAAGGCATCTTTCTCGCGTGCGGCGCGACCAGCCTGGTCGTTGCAGCGATGCTGTTGCGCCAGTACCTTCGAGTGCGATCGCGGCTGCTGCTGTGGAGCGTGATCTGTTTCGTTGGGCTTGCCGCGAACAACGTGCTGGTCTACGTGGACATGGTGATGTTCACGGGCGTCGACCTCTCGTTGTATCGCGCGGTCGCGGGAACGATCGCCGTGGCCATCATGGTCTATGGCCTGGTGTGGGAGACGCGATCGTGACTCACGACATCGTCGTCTTTCTGCAGGGCGTCAGCAGCATGGGCGCCTACACCAGCGGCGTGTTCTTCCTGCGCTTCTGGCGGGAGCGGCGGGAGCCCCTCTTCGCGTTCCTGGGTTTGGCGTTCCTGTTCATCGGCCTGTCGTGGACGCTGGCCGCACTCTTTTCCCCCGGCGAAGAGACGCGCCCCTACGTGTACGGGCTCCGGCTGATTGCCTTCGCGTTGATCATCGCCGGGATCGTGCGGAAGAATCGTCAGGCGACGTCCTGAGATCGCTGATGGACGAGAGGGAACTGCTGCTCCATATCGGAATCGTCGCGCTGGCGCTGACAGGCGCCGTGGCCTTCCCCGGCTGCCGGGACACCGGCGGATCGGCTACGTCGTCGGAGGCCGCGCCGATCGTGAAGGACTATCTCGAGGTGGCGGACGCCGCCGGCGCGGAGACGACGACCGTCGATGAGCAATTCCTGGCGGAGGCCTTGCGCAAGCTCGCCGCGGCGCTCGGGACGCTGAACCTCGGCGATCTCGACCTGCAGGTGGCTCTCCGCGTTGCCGCCGAACATGTCGTCTTGAATCCCGAGAGGGCGGATACGACAGCCGCGGTGCGGAACAGTCTTATCTCCGCGGCTGAAGCCATCGAGGCCGGCGGGACCGGTGGCGACGCAGGCTTGCGGCAATCGGCAGAATCGCTCGATCCGGATCGGTCATTGCGGGACCAGACCGCGGCGATCCGCGAGTTCCTGCGCAAGTCGGGTACGGCGCTACGGCCTGTGGCCGCGCGCTGACGACGGCGTCGGCGTCATCCCGCCTTCCGGGCGCCGCGGACACCGGGAGCGGCGGGCAGTGTGACGACAATGCAGGCGCCGCCCTCGGGGCGGTTCGTCGGCGTAAACCGGCCATCGAGTGACTGCGCACGTTCGCGCATGCCCATCAGCCCAAGACCACGCCGGACATCACCGGTCCCCGTCGAGAGGGTCATACCACGTCCCGAATCCTCGATGACCAGCTCAACCTGGTCGCTCGTTCGCCGCAGTGAAACGAGACAGCTCGTCGCTCCACTGTGACGCGCGACGTTTGCCAGGGCCTCCTGCACGATGCGGTAGATGGCCACTTCGGCATCGGGTGCCAGCCGGCCTTCTGCGCCGTCATGCAAAAACCGGGCGCGTATTCCGGTCCGCTTCGAGAAGTTCCTCACGTACGCCGCCAGCGTCTCCGGGAGACCGAAATCGTCGAGCATGGAGGGATGCAGCAGTTGTGACAGCTCACGCACCCCGTGCAGTGTTGTTTCGGCAATGCCGCTGGCTTCTTCAAGCGCCGCACGCGCGGACGGTGGCGTGCCCGGCGTCCGCAGGGCCACCCCGACCGATATTTTGATTGCCGTCAACGCCTGGCCGACCTCATCGTGAAGTTCTCGCGCCAGGCTGCGCCGCTCGGCCTCTTGCGCATCCACCAGCCGCGCCGACAGTCGCTCGAGGTCCAGGCGGTTCTGCGTTTCGGCAAGCCGTTGGCGATTGATCTCGCGTTCGAGTCCGGCGATGTGCCTGGCGGCGAACCACGCGGCGGCCATGCCCATCAGGAGGGCGCCGGCGACAATCCAGAAAAACCGTCGTCGCGCTGCGGCGTTCAACTGCCTGACCTCCGCGTCATGCTGGCGCAGGGATGCCTGGTGCAGGTCCCTGAGGTTGTCCAGCAGCGTGAGGACGTCTGTGCGGATTGGACGCACATTCCGCCGCAGCATCGTCGCAGCTCGCGTCGGGCTGGTGGGCAGATCGTCCGCGAAGACGAACTCCAGGGACATCCAGTACGCGTCCAGCTTTGCGCGAAGCCTGAACCACTCGACACGCTCCTCGGCGGACGGCACGTCGCGAAGATACGTGCGCATGCGCTCGTCAATGGCGTCACGGAGAACGCGGAGCTCATAGCGGTAGGACTCGCGCGCAAACGGATCCGCATCGATCAGCGCGTCGCGAACGTCAATCGACGCTTCAAGGACGTTACGCCGGCTCAACGAAACCATGTCGGCCGCGCGGGCAAACGCGGCGTGTTCGGCCGCCACACGCCGCTCGACGTCTCCCAGGCTGCGAATGAGCTCGACGCCCGCAAACGCCCAGAGTGCGATCAGGACGGCGAAGCCTGCGACGAGTGCGCCGCGGATCGAGGAAATCCCGGGCGGCGCTCCGGCCAGCGCGACGGCGCGTGTCTTCAGCCGCCGAAGCCACGATGTCATCGCGACTCCTGCGTGAACAGCCGCGTCACGGCGAGGTACCGACCGCGTGCAAAGTCATGCGGCTGCCATGATCCACGATTCACTGAGGAGCGATCCATCCCGCGAACCATGGAGATTGGCGATCTCAGGACCGCAGGTCAGCCCTGGCAGGGGCCGTCGAATTGCACACTGAACTTCGTCAAGAAGCTTGTCGTGATAATCACGACTGGAACCTCGCGCGTCTGCTGCGCGCGGCGGAAAGCCGTCCATCAGCAGCAACCGCTGGCCCCACGTTGTCGATCCGCGAGGCTCGTTCTGCGAGCACGGCCCTTCATCGAAATCGTCTGACGGGAACCAGAGGGAGTCCATCCGCACCAGGCCTGGACACATGACACAACCAGCCACGAGATGACAGTTCCCTGCCCTGCTGAGCTTATAATCCGGCGTCGCTCCGCGACGAGCGATAGGGTGCAGCGAATCGCCGCTGCAGGAATCAGGATGGTCGGGGTCGGACACTCACCCTTTCGGTTTCGCAGGGTCGCTGCCGGCGCCGCGATCTTCGCGGCGGCATTTCACTACGTGCTGCCGGAAGCGACCGAGCTCATCGACGATCACTTCATGCACGTGGCATGGGGGCGCCAGCTCCTGTACGGACGGTGGTTCGTTCGCGACATGGCCGCCCTCGGCCTTCCCCTCCAATCCGCGCTCAGCGCCGCGTTCGAATGGGCGGTCGGATACCGCCTGCTCTCAGAGGGCCTGCTCATCGCGCTGGCGTTTGCGACAGGCGCGCTGATCACCTTCGTCCTCGCGCGTCGCATCTCGGGCTCGATCTGGATTGGCGTGGTGGCGGCCGCGTGCCAGGTGGCGGTTGCGCCGCGCACCTACGGCTATCCGAAGATCGTGCTCTACGCGGCGGCGATTCTCGTGTTCTGGCGGTACATCGAGCAGCCGACTCGACGCCACCTCGCACTCATTGTCGCCGTGCTGGCCGTCGGCTTCTATCTGCGCCACGACCATGGCCTCTATCTGGCGCTCGTCGGAACGGGTGTGCTGTCATTGCGCCACCTGCACGAATCGAAGATGGTGGTGCGCCGGCTGCTGAAGTTCGCGACCGTCTGCGCCTTCGTGGCCGCACCGTACCTCGCCTACGCGCACCAGTACGGCGGTGTCAGCTCGTACGTCAGCGACCTGCGCGCGATTGCCGAGCGCGAACGTCAGCAGAATCGCTTCGATGCGTGGCCGGAATGGCCGCTGGCAACGCTCGACGATCTGATCCAGTCGCCCGGCGATCCACCGAACACGACAATCGGCGTGCGCTGGAGCGCCAGCGCGTCCGAGGGCGCGCGGCGAGCGGCGGCCCTCAGCTACCGCCTGCAGGTCGATGACCAGGGGCCGCTCGAATCCGGCCGGTTCCTGCTGACCGACATCTCGAGCGACAACGTGCTGGCGCTCATCAGCGATCCGATCGTCGAGGACACCTCCGGCATCGATCGCCGGAGCGGCGAGGTGCCTCTTCAGGGCCTGCGGCTGGGCTCCCTGCACCTGCTCTCGGGCCTCGACGCGCCGGCAGACTCGGCGGCGTTCCTCTTCTACGTCTTCATCGTCTTGATTCCAGCGACGATGGTCGCGCTCATGCGATCGGCGGACCGGAGTCCGGCCGCCAGACTGGAGCGCCTGAAGATCGCGACCGTGCTCTTTGTGGGAGTGGTCACGGCGATCGGCTTCCTTCGGGAGCCGCTCACCATCCGGATCGCCGACGCGGTGGTCGCACCGGTCGTCCTCGCGGCCTGGTGGGCGGGCCGGGCGTTTCGGGACCCGGGCGCCGGCACCAGCTCGTGGCGGCGACACCTCGTTGCGGCCGCGGTCATCGTCGCCGTCGTGATTCCTGCCATGAGGAGCGTCGTGGTCGTCGGCGCGGTGCCATCGCGGGTCGAGCGCCTGCAGCATCTGCCCGCGATCTGGCGGCAGCTCGTCGTCTCGCCGCCGTTCGACAGCTGGCAGGCCACCAGGAGCGCCAAGTATCAGGCCGTCCGCTACGTGCGCGAGTGCACCGCGCCAGACGATCCCTTGCTCGTGCTCTGGTTCGCACCGGATCTCTACTACTACAGCGGCCGGCCGTTTGCCGGCCGGCTCGGCTTCTATATGGAGGGCTACTGGGCGTCGCCCGATCATGAGCGCGAGAACATCGCGGCAATCGAGCGCGATCGCCCGACCCTCGCGCTGATGGAGCCCGGCCGCCGGGAAACCGACCTGTACACGTATCCGCTGCTGCTCACGTACCTTGCGAACGAGTACCGCGAAGTCGGCGTGCTGGAATCCAGCGACGGACGCAGGGTTCGCGTTCACGTGCGCAACGATCGCACCCCGACCGGAGTGGACCGCAAGACGGGTTGGCCCTGCTTTGGAGCGAAAGACCTTCCGTGAACGCCGTGCGAGTCCAAGAAAAAAGGGCCTGGATCCTGCGGGAAATCCAGGCCCAACGGCCGGCGCGGGCTGCGTGGGACCCTCACCGGCAGTTCTCGATTGTCAGATGGTCTTTATGTTTTTTTCTTGTTCGTGCCCTTCGACTCCTTCCTTCGATTAGAAATCGAACTGAATAGAGAGACGCGCGAAGCGCGGACTCAGGAGCCCGGTCGCCTGTCCCCACTGCTCGACGACGGCCGTCGCCGGGTTGTCCGCGACGTCGTAGTTGTCCTGATACGTCCGCACCGCGTCGTTGTTGAACACGTTGTAGATGTCGACGCCGATGTTGACCCGCTTGTTGGCGAAGCGGAGGTTCTTTCCGAGCTTCACGTCGAAGATCGTGTAACCCTCGCCGTACAGCTCGCCGGTGTTCAGGAGATTGATCTGCTGGCTCGTCGTCGTGTTGGTGTTGGACGTGGCGATAAAACACCCCACCTGACCGGCCGTGGCGCCGGCTGGACACGGCTGTGAGGCACGGTAGGCACTGCCCGGCTCCCAGATGACTTCGTCCTTCGTAAAGGAGTGGTTCGCGGCCCGCTCGACGCCTGGCCGCCACTGGAACACCGTGCTGATCAGCACGTCGACCTTCGGAATCGTGTAGGCGGCGGTGCCTCTCACGTTCGTGTCCCACCGCGTATGGGGGTTGCACTGGGGCGTCACGCCGTCGTGCTGCTGAACGTTCGGGCCATTGGTCGAGGCGAAGCACAAGTCACGTACGGCGCGACCGGTACTGGTGCCACCGTTGACCCGCAGGCCGCGAAGCCCCCACTTGTTGGTGCCGCGCCACACGAAGTTCGTGTCGATGCCGTTCCAGTTGTAGCCCAGCTCCTCCATGATCGTCACGGCGCTCGGCTGATTCGACGGCAGTGTGGTCTTGATGGTGTCGATTCCACGGATCACATAGCCGCCGCCGCCGGGCAACGCAGGATGGGACGGCGCGACGACGCTGTAGAAGTCGTAGGTGTAGGGGTCATTGAAGTTGAGGAAGTTCTGGTTGCAGGTCCGCTGGTCGACGACACCGTTGAACCGATCGCAGCCGATGCCAAGCTGATCCGTCACCGTCAGGTTCGAGTAGCTCCGGCGGTTATAGGTGACCTCGGCGGAGAAGCGCGGCAACAGCTCGTGCTGGATGCCAAGGCCGAACTGCCACTCGGACCGGCGCTTGCCCCACCCATCGAGCAGGGTGTCACCGTAGACATCGCAGTAGGCCTGCACCGCCGCCGGAATACCTGCTTCGTTACGGCCGCACTGCGTGGTCTGCAGGCCGATCGGCGTGCCCGCAGCGTCCAGGCTGAGCGGGTCGCGCCCGTAGCGCAGGCTATCCTGCCCGAAGACGGAGGTCGGCCCGCCGCAGAGGTCCCCGCCGGCCACGGTCTGTACCGCGAAGTTCAGCAGGTTGCAGTCGACGACGCGGTCGCCGTCCACGTCGGTCCAGGTCCGGGTGTAGCGATTGACCGTGCGCGCGGCCGGATTCGCGTCAGCGTAGATGCCGCTGATCGAGGCGCCGGACAGGTATTTGCCCATGTTCCACTTGACCGACGTCTTGCCCGTGCCGAAGATGTCCCACGCCGCGCCCCACCGCGGGGTGAAGTCGTTGTAGGACACACCATCGCTCTTCGGCGTGCAGTAGCCCTTCTGGCCGGCGAATGACCCGCCCACCTGCACGGGCACGTAGGGCTCGTTCGCGTTGCCCTGAGTGAGCCCGTTCCCGATACCCTGGATGCACGTCTCGGGGTAGCTGCTGTTCGCATGGTCGAAGCGGAGCGCGCCGCTCAGCGTGAAGCGCTTCAGCGTCCACTGATCCTGCATGTAGAAGCCGCTGTAGGACACCCGGTTGTCGATGGTGGACGGACCGGTATTGACCGTGACGCGATCGGGCACCGGCCGGCGGGCCTGGTTGAACGGGTCGTTCGGGTAGTAGAGGCTCGTGTTGCCGCAGGTGGACGCGGCCGGATTCGCGGCGTTGAAGCACGTCGCCGCGGGCGTAAAGTACCGATACTCCAGGCGCGTGTTGCCGCTTCTGTTGGTTCGCGTCTGCGCGAAGTAGCCGCCGTCATAGCCGAACTTGGCGTTATGCGAGCCGGTGACATACGAGATCGACGCGCGCGGGCGCCAGTCGTTGAGATTTCTTTGCTCCGCCAGACCGCCGATGCCGTCGGCCCATGGTCCCGAAGGCACGCCGAAGATCGCGGCCGACGCGTTGATCTGAGAGACCTCGCTGTCCGCGCCGACCGTCGATCCGAACTCGACCACGCGCGGAATGTCCGGATTGGGCGTGTAGTAGCGATGCTGCGAGAAGTCGTACAGCTGCCGGTTCGCCGCCAGACCCGCTTCGAGCAGGATGACGTTGGTCAGCGGATTCGTCCACGACGCCTGGATCAGGCGGGCGGGATGTACCTGCCCCGACCACCAGCCGTCACGCGCCGTCCACGGCGCGACCGAGCCGTCGCACGGATCCTGGCAGGTCAGCCCCTCATCCCAGAAGACGTTGAACTTGTTCTTCTGTGACGCCTGGAACGTGATGCGCACGTTGGCGTTGCGCGTCATGTTCATGAGCGTCAGCGGTCCCTGCGACCGATCCGCCTGATAGTTCGCGCCCCACTTGCCGGCGTTGGCGTTGTCCCAGATCCGCTCGACCTGCCGGCTCCACGCATCCTTCTGCCACGCGCGCGCCGTGCCGAAGAACCAGAGGCGGTCGCGCATGATTGGTCCGCCGAACGCCCCCGACGTGTCGTAGTCGCGGATGAGCGGGTAGCCGCTCACGATCTCAGGAAAGCTCTTGTTGTTCTTCGAGAACCACGACCCGCTGAACAACCCGCCTTCACGCAGGGAGCCATCGAGATTGAAGTCCCCCCGCGTAAAGTTCATGTAGTAGTTGCCGCTGAAGCGATTGCCGCCGGTGCGCGGGATGATGTTGATCGACGCGCCGCCGGTTTCCGATTCGCCCAGCGCCCCGGAGATCTGCACGTTGACTTCCTGCGCGTTTGCCACGTCGGCCACGTAGCCGCCGGTCATCCCCATGATCCCGGCGCCGCCGCCGGTGTTGATGATCGTCCCGTCAACCATGACACGGCCTTGCGTCAGGCCATCAGTGTCGTTGGTCGCGGTATGCGAGGCCAGGTTGTAGATGTTGTTGTTGCACCAGACGCCGACACCGCCGACGCAGTCGGCGCCCAGGCCGGTCGCGGTCAGGCCGGGCGTGAGCGTCAGGATGCTGCGGATGTTGCGCGTCGTCGGGAGATCGCGAATGTCCGCGCCCTCAAACGTCGAGATCTGACGCGCGTTCTGCACGTCAACCGTCGGCGCTTCCCCGACGACGGTCTCCGTGACGTTGAGCGCGCCGACCGTCATCGTGGCGTTCACCGGCGCGGTGAAGCCGGTCGTCAGCACGACGTTGTTCTGCTGCTGCTTGGTGAACCCCTCGAGGGTGAACGTCACGCTGTACGTGCCGACGGGAAGGGTCGCGATTCGATACTGCCCTCTCTGATCGCTCGTGGTCGAGCGGACTTTCTCAATGAGCGCGGGGCTCGTCACTTCGACAAGGACGCCTGGCATGACAGCCCCCTGGGCGTCGCGGACGGTCCCGGCGATATTGCCCTGCTGGGCCAGGACTGCTGCTGGTTGCAGCAGTAGAAATGCAGCGACTACGACTGACGCTCTCACGCAATGTGGCATCGCGATCCTCCAGTCGGCGGGGGGCTGGGAGGCCCCATGTCGGCTTAGTTGTGGGCGGGTTTCCCCGGATTTCCTCCGTTTCGGCGGGCAACTCGAGTCGTCGACAGGGCGGCAGGAGCACTGTGGTCCCGAGCTACGGTGTGACCTTTACGCCCACAATCACACTCTGTCAACTGGTTTGTTAAGAACCTGTTAAATATTTGCTAAAAATACTGCATAGATGTCAGCCAAACTCCGGTCAACGCAGGAGGGTCAGGGCCAGTGACCCCCAAGGCCGGGTTCACCGGAGCTCGATTCGCTTGGTGCTCGGCTCCGCGCGCCTGTAATGTTTTGACCAATGGCCGCGCCGACCGCCGTGCTGTTTTCCGCGGGCCTCGACAGCGCCGTGCTCGCGGCGGCCGAGGCACAGCACGGCCCCGTGCACGCGGTCTATGTCAGTTGCGGGCTGGCGTGGGAGTCAGAGGAGCTCGACGCGGTTGACCGGCTGCTCGCGACGCCGGCGTTCCGGTCGGTGCGTCCGCTCGCGCGCCTGACCTTCACCGCGCAGGACCTCTACCCCGCCACGCACTGGGCGATCACCGGCAAGCCGCCGGCCTTCGACACGCCGGATGAGGACGTTTATCTCACCGGGCGCAACGTGATGCTTCTCAGCAAGGCGGGCATCTACTGCGCGCAGCACGGGCTCAACCGCATCGCGATGGGGACACTCGCCGGCAACCCGTTTCCCGACGCGACACCCGCGTTCTTCGACACGATGGGACGCGCGCTGTCGATGGGACTGAA
>DATLLQ010000012.1:0-2189 GCA_035537775.1 Vicinamibacterales bacterium
CGGCGGGCGCTACACTCCTCGGCGCGCTGTTCTCATAGTGGGAGGGAGACATGGCTCGACGTATGGTGCTGGTATTCGCGATCGCGGTGATTGAGGCCACGCTGAGTGCGCAAACCCAGACACCTCGCAACGATCTGCCGCAGCCGTATAAGACTACCCGGGACTGGGGTCAGCTTCCTCCCGGCGTCGTGTGGGCCGCGGTTACGGCAGTCGAGCCTGCGCCCGACGGAACGATCTACGTCATCCATCGCTGCTTCGAGAACTCGTGCGCGGGACGCAGCGAGGCGCCGATTCTCAAATACGACGCCAACGGCGAGCTGCTCGCCACATGGGGACAAGGGATGTTCATCTTCCCGCATGGCGCGACCGTCGATCGCGAGGGCAACCTCTGGGTGACCGACGCGCGCGGCGAGAACGGCAAGGGGCATCAGGTCTTCAAGTTCAACGGGCAGGGCACGGTGATGATGACACTCGGCAAGGCAGGAGTCAGCGGCTCCGGTCCGGATCTGTTCGATCAACCTACGGATGTTCTCGTCGGACCTGACGGCGACGTCTTCGTCACGGACAGTCACCGTAATGGCAGGAACAATCGCGTCGTGAAGTTCACGAAGGACGGCAAGTTCATCAAAGAGTGGGGCAAGAAAGGATCGGGCCCGGGCGAGATCAGCGAGCCGCACACGATCGCGATGGACTCCCGCGGGCGTCTCTTCGTCGGCGACCGGGAGAACAATCGCATCCAGATCTTCGACCAGGACGGCCGTTACCTGACCGAGTGGCGTCAGTTCGGCCGGCCGAGTGGTATCACGATCACCAGCGACGACACGATCTACGTGACTGACTCGGAGTCAGGTCCCGATACCGGCGCGCACGAACTGCCCGGCATCAAGAAGGGCATCCGCATCGGCAGCGCCAAGGACGGCAGCGTCACCGCGTTCATCGAGGACCTGGAATCCACGGTCGCGGATCATTCCGGCGCTGAAGGCGTCGGCGTCGATGCGAAGGGCAACGTCTATGGCGGCGTTGTCCGTCGTCGCATGCTCGAGCGCCACGTCCGCGTCGCGAAGTAAGTCCCGCGTCGCACCCAACCCGCATCCACTGCCATCCGTCTAAGGCGCCATGGATGTCCTTGGCGACCTGCGGTACGCCCTGCGTCTGCTGCGAAAGACGCCCGTCTTCACCATCGCCGCGCTCGGCACGCTGGCGCTCGGCATTGGCGCCAACACCACCATCTTCTCGCTCGTGCAGACGATGCTGCTCAGGCCGCTGCCGTACCAGAATCCGGACCAGGTCGTCATGGTCTGGGAGGACAGAACCGCGGCGGGCTTCCCCAGAAGCGTGCCCGCTCCAGGCAACTACCAGGACTGGCGCGCAATGAACCGGTCGTTCACCGACATGGCGGCCACCGCATTTGCATTCGCGAACGTTACCGGCGACGGCAGTCCGGAGATCGTCCTCGGCCGTCGCGTCACGGCGAACTTCTTTTCCGTACTGGGCGTCCAGCCCGTAATCGGCCGCGCCTTCACGGAGTCTGACGACACCAGCGGAGCGCGCGTCGTGGTGATCAGCCATGCGCTCTGGCAGCGCCGCTACGGCGGCGATCCCGGGATCGTCGGCCGCACGATTTCGATGAGCGTGGAGCGCGTCGGCGACGTCAAGCACGAGGTGGTCGGTGTGGCCCCGACGTCTTTCGTGTTCCTGAGCCGCGAGATCGACTACTGGGTCCCGATGCACTTCTCACCCGAGGAGGGCGCCACGCGCGGCAACCACTTCCTGGAGGTGGTCGCCCGCCTGAAGCCCGGTGTGCCCATTGAGGCTGCGGACTCGGACATTCGCGCGATTGCGAGACGCCTCAGCGAGCAATATCCAGACACCAATCGCGATCTCGGGGCCGTGGTTGTCCCAATCCGCGAACAGGTACTCGGCGATACCAGAGTCCAAGTCGTCGCATTGATGACGGCGGCAGCCGCCATCGTCCTCATCGCCTGCGCCAATCTCGCCAGCCTGCTCCTGGCCCGCGCATCGGTGCGCCGCGGCGAGTACGCCGTGCGCCTCTCGCTCGGCGCATCGCGTGGACGGCTGGCGCGGCAGGTGCTCGTCGAAGCCATGTGCCTGTCGGTTTCGGGCGGCGTGCTGGGGCTCGCGATCCCGATGCTGACCACGACGTTCGTCGAGCGAATCGTGCCCATCGG